>JACUUW010000289.1 GCA_014859075.1 Desulforudis sp. | reverse complement strand
CCTGGGCGGCGAGGAAGATTTTATGATCCGCGTGGCGGGGGTGGGATTGAGTGAAAGGGTTGAGTAATGAACAGGGCGCGGCGAACCTGGTCCTGCTCTTGATCATGATCCCGCTGTTCGTCGCCGGGATACTCCTGGTTTCGGAGCATCCCCGCTGGGTTCACGGGGCCGACCCCGACCTGGGGCGGACCGTGGCCGAGGCAGCGAGGTTCGCGGCCATGTCCGTCGACGCCCGGAGCCAGGCCCACGGGGACCCGCGCATCGACCCCGAACGGGCGCACAAAAGTTTTCAGCGGTTCCTATCCCGGAACGTCAGGCTTTCCCGGCTGGACGGCTACATCCTGGTGGTTCACAACGGCCCGAACGGGTTCGGCTTTCCGGAGGCCAGGGAGTACGTGTGGGAAGGCGGCACCGTGAGCGTTGCGGACCGGCCGTTTTCGGACGGCGCCTTCGGGGTGGGGGATTTCTACATCGCGCCCGGGGCGGGTGAGCGGAGCGTGACCCTGGACGGCCCGGGCTGCGTGGCGGTGGTACGCGGCAAGGTGACACCGACGGTCGGAGAGCCGGCGCCCGTCATACGCTGGGCGGCGGCGACGCTGAAGAAAACGAGTGGTGGCCTGTTCGAGCCGTAGGCTTTGTTTGTTGGGGGCAATAGCATTGCGAGGGGGAAAGAGTCATGGGGCTTAGCATTATCGGACAGTGGAAAGAGATGCTTAGAAACATAAGCAAGAACATTGCCTTGCTGGTGCTTGCTTGGGCTGTGGTTTGGAGTTGGAGCACACCGGCCGAGGCGGCTACCCACACCTGGGTCGGGCCGGAGTTCACCATTACGCACGGCTCCGGCTCCTGGTATAGATCCACGCACGTGGAATCGTATTCCGTCTACCTGTATTCTCAATCCCAGGACATTTTCCGGGCCACCGGGGCCACGGTTACGGTGGACAGCCTGGGCGGCTCCTGGAGCAGCCCCACCTGGACATACCGGTACCGGCCCCGGATGACGTATGAGGTGCCCGGCGATGGCGTTGTCTACGCCGTCATTGGCGCTGTCGTTGTTGCCTGCGAGAGGGCCAAGCCGGGCGATCACGACTACCCGACACGCTGGTCCAACACGTTCACCTTCACCGCAAACCATCAGAACCCCGGCACGTTTACCGGTGCGTCCATCGGCGCGGCCACAGCCGCCGCGCAAGAGGCCCGAGATAAGGCCAACCAGGCGCTGACGGAGATCAACAATGTGAAAGCCTCGGTAACCAACATACAGACCAGCGTCAGCAACCTGAGCACTCCGCCGGGTATCCAGAAAATCCAGGGTCTTGACGGCGCAACGGCCACGTCAAATCCTGACGGCGCCTTCTGGGTGACGGTGCAGACTTCGGGCGCCACTCATTTCAGGACGGGCACTTCGCCCGGCTCGGGGAGCGCGGTGCCGGTGGGCAATCCCGCACCGGTTACCCTTTCCCCCGGGATCAACACCATTTACGTCGAGGGCTGGGACGAATCCAGGCCGGATGTCAAGGCAACCGGTCAGATGACGGCGTTTCGGTTAAGCTGACTGCGGATACCATTTTTCCGAAGATGATGGGAGGCTTCTAAGATGCTTAAGAAATGC
>JACUUW010000065.1 GCA_014859075.1 Desulforudis sp. | reverse complement strand
CTGCAAGGCATTGAGGGTTTCACCCCGCCTGCCGATCAGAATGCCCAGATTCTCGCCTTCCAGGAAGATGTTGATCTCGTGGTCGGTCTCTTCGATGGAGATGACCGCCTCGACCCCGATCGCCCCCATAATCTGTTCCAGCAATTCGCGGGCCCGGTCCGTAACAGTGTCCCTCAATAAAACCCGGACCCGTGCTGGGCGGCTCCCGAGAATCCCCAAGAATCCCCGGGACGGCTCTGCTACTATCTCAACATCTACTCGATCACGCGGCACTCCGAGTTCCCGCAAGGCCTCTTCAACCGCCTCCTCCACGTTTCTTCCGTTTCCTTCGACCACCTTCACTCTTCGCTACCTCCTCCTTGCCGGGCTTACCGCGCCTGCCCTTTACGGGTTTTTCATCCCCGGCCGGTTTCTTGGCCGGGTTTTTCACAGGAGCAGGCTCGCCGACGGTCGCCACCTTGCCGGCTTTTTCCTTCTTTCCTCCGCCTTCATACTCCATGGCAGCGGTTTCCTTTTGCTCCGCGGGCTTACCTGTCAACAACTGTTTGTTAATCATCGCCTGCTGCGCAATCCCCACCGCGTTAAAGGTTACCCAGTACAACGCCAAACCGGCCGGAAATATGGCGCTGATGTAACCGATAAATACCGGCATCATGGTGAGCATCATTCTCTGCATCGATTCCTGAGTGGGGTTGCCGCCGCCCGCGCTCAACGCCATGCTCAGTTTCGCCTGCCAATAGGTGGTTCCGGCGGCCAACAGCGGCAGGATCAATACCGCCCACGCCGGATCGTAAATGGCAACGTTAGCCACGGCATCCTGGATCTGTGGCTGTTGCCAAAAGAACGGACCCGGACTTTGCGCAGTGAGATCCGGCACCCATAAGAATCGTAGATGTTCCGGGTCCCTGACGGTTTGCGGATCAAAGTTGAAGAGCGCCCGGTACAGGGCGATCAGAATCGGCAGCTGGATCAGGAGCAGCAGGCACCCGGACATCGGGTTGACCTTTCGCTCCTTGTACAGTTCCATCATTTTCTGCTGCATTTTTTGCTTGTCTTTGCCGTAGGCATCCTGGATCTTTTTGATCTCCGGCTGCAGTTGGCTCATCTGGGCCATCGAACGCATCTGGATCCGCGTCAAGGGGTGCAGGGCCACTTTAATCAGAATCGTTACCATGATGATCGCCAGGCCGAAACTGGGCAGGCCTATTGTAACCGTCAGTCCGTACAGCCAGACAATGAACGCCGCCATCCCGTTGCCAATCGCCTCAAACAACTGCTCAACAACCCCCACAAACAAAGTTAAGCCGGGTCATGACCGCCCGGGGAAAAGGGGTGACACCGCAGGACACGCCGACAGGCCTTTGCCCCACCACGCCATAAACCGTACTTTACAATAGCCTGTACGGCATATTCGGAACAAGAAGGGTAGAAACGGCAGGTAGACGGGAAAAACGGCGAAATACCCACCTGGTATACCCTGATCAGGCCGATTGCAAACTTCCGGCACAACATCATTTCAAATTCCCTGCCAGCCTCAACAAACTATCGTTCAAGGTACGGTAATCAGCCCGCGCCGCCGCGGGCCGGGCGACGATCACGTAATCATTACCAGGTTTAAAGGCTTCCTGGTTCAGACGGCAAATCTCTTTCAACTGCCGCCTGACCCGGTTTCTAACCACCGCTTTGCCGATTTTCCGGCTCACCGTGAATCCAAAACGGCAACCGGCAGTCGCATTGGACAACCGGTACACCACGAGCAACCTGTCAGCCTTGTATCTGCCGTTGGCGAATACCCGCCGGTACGTCCGGTTCTCCTTAATGGTGATTATTGCCATAACCAAAGCCGTACATTCACTCCGTGCTTCCCCATACAAAAAGGCCTGCAAGCGGCCCTACGCTGACAGCACTTTTCTTCCTCTGGCCCTTCTCCGTTTAATCACGTTACGCCCGGATTTGGTCCGCATGCGGCGAAGAAATCCATGTAACCGTTTTCTCCTTCTCTTTTTCGGCTGGTACGTCCTTTTCAATGTTAACACCTCCCGGGCAAATCCTGGAAACCGAATAGGGATCAACGTTCATTATAAAGTATCCGTCCCACGCCAGTCAAGGCGTTGAAAACCGGCGGACGGCGTATGTTTTTATTGCTCATAAATCCCTTGTCTGTTGATAACTGCTGGAAAATCTGATATTGTTTATTATTGACAACGTCCGGATTCACACCCTGTGTATAACGTTGTGGATTTCCTGTTCATGATTGAAAACTTTTTTGGGGATATGCCTGTTCATGATTGAAAACTTTTTTGGGGAGGACGCCATGGTTCCACCGGAGATTCTGGCTGTTTGGTATCAGGTGCTGCAGGGTCTGGAGCGGAAAGTGAACCGGCAGTCCTATGACCATTGGCTGCGACCGTTGCGACCGATCGCCTATCATAATAACACCATCCTGATTGAGGTGCCGAATCACTTCTCACGCGATTGGCTGCACGAACGTTACGCGCCGCAGATCAAAGAGGCCTTTGAAACCCTTCTAAGTCACGAAGTGGGCCTCAAATTTTTACTGTCGCGGGAAGTACCGGAAATTCAAAAACATTTAGTCCGTGCTTCCCAGGATAAGTTACTGACCGATCTCTCCAGTTTGAATCCAAAGTACACCTTTGATTCTTTCGTGGTGGGCAACAGTAACCGGTTTGCCCACGCCGCGTCTTTCGCGGTCGCCGATACGCCGGTTACGGCATATAATCCCTTGTTCATATACGGCGGGGTGGGGTTGGGGAAAACTCACCTGATGCACGCCATCGGCCACCACATCCTGTACAAATTTGCCCACCAGTACAAAGTAGCTTACGTGACTTCGGAAAGGTTCACCAACGAATTGATCAACGCAATCAAGGACGACCAAACCCCGCAGTTCCGGAGCAAGTACCGCGGCATCGACATCCTCCTGGTGGACGACATCCAGTTCCTTGCCGGCAAGGAACGGACCCAGGAAGAGTTTTTCCACACTTTCAACAGCCTTTATGAAGATAATAAACAAGTCGTTATTTCCAGCGACCGACCCCCAAAAGAAATCCCCACTTTGGAGGAAAGGTTGCGGTCCCGATTCGAATGGGGACTGATCACAGACATCCAGATCCCAGACCTGGAAACCCGCATCGCCATTCTACGCAAGAAATCACAGAGCGAACAGAACAACCTCGTCCCCGACGAGACCATTCTGTACATCGCCGACCGGATTCAGTCCAACATCCGGGAATTGGAAGGCGCCTTTGTCCGGGTTTCCGCCTATACCTCTCTGACCCGGACCGAGGTTACCCCGGACAAAGCCGCCGAAATCCTCAAGGACATTCTGCCGCCCCACAAGCCGCGGCAGATCAACTGTCCCCTCATCCAGGAGGTGGTGGCCCAGTACTTCAAGCTGCGTCCGGAAGAAATGAAAGCCAAGAAGAGGACCCGCGCCGTGGCTTTCCCGCGGCAAATCGCCATGTACCTCACCCGGGAACTCACCGATCTTTCACTGCCCAAAATCGGCGACGAATTCGGCGGCCGGGACCACACCACGGTGATTCACGCCTGTGAAAAAATCAATCACGAGATGCAGGAGGATATAAGCCTCCAGGAAATGATCAACGAACTGATTCGCCGTGTCCAAAAACAATAAAGAATCTTATGCACAGCCGCAGACATTTGCAGAGCCTGTCCCGCACCCGATTTGCACATATCACCAGGCCTTACTACTATGACTACTAAAAAAGACATAACCATGTCTATGCCCGGCCGGGCTCTTAATTTTGGAGGGAATAAAACCGTGCGTTTTCAAACCACCCCGGAAAACCTGTTGGCCGGTATCAGCACCGTGCAGCGCGCTGTCGCCCATAAAAGTCCGCTGGCCGTACTGTCCGGTATTCTCTTTGAAGTGACCGAAAATTCGGTCACCCTTACCGGCAGCAACGTGGATCTGACGATCAGCCGTACCGTTCCGGCCACCGAAGCGGTGCCGGGACGGATAGTGCTGCCGGCCAGACAGCTGGCGGAAATCGTGCGCCGTTTACCCGAAGCGGCCGTGTTCCTGGTCGCCGACCCCGAGAAGCAAAGTGTCGAGCTTACCTATGGTCGGGCCCGGGCCCGCTTGCACGGTTACGATCCGGATGATTTTCCCAGGCCGGCCGTATTGCAGCCGGAACTGGAGTTTACCGCATCGTGTGCCGCGTTTCTGGATCTTTTTAAGCGGGTGGTGTACGCTGTGGGGCAGGACGACCTGCGGCCGGTTTTCACCGGTGTCCTGTTGGAGATTGACAACATGGGAATCACGGTGGTCGCCACCGATACTCATCGTTTAGCCTTGAACCGGGTTGATTTTCCGGGCGTGGCCGATCAGGAGGCCAAGGTAATCGTTTCCGGACGGGCGTTGAGTGAATTGGTGCGCATTCTGGGTCAGGCCGAAGAAGAGCAGTTCGTTTTTACCATTGCCGAAAACTATGTGGCTTTCACCGTCGGCCCGACGATGATGTTAAGCCGTTTAATTTTGGGCAATTACCCGGACTACCGTAAGGTGATCCCGGCCGCCTACCAGACCAGGGTCGGGGGAATGGACGCCCCGCTTTTGTTGCGGACGGTGGAACGGGCGGCCACCCTGGCGCAGGACGGCTCACCGGTGGTTAATATTCGTCTGGAACCGGAAATGCTGGAAATCACCGCCCAGTCGGAAATGGGATCCATCAGGGAGGAACTGCCGGTCGAAGTTGAGGGTCAGCCGCTGGAGGCCAGTTTTAACGCCAAGTACCTGGAGGAGGCACTCCGGTGGTGTGAAGCGGCGGATTTGACCGTAGATTTCAACGGACCCATCGGTCCGGCGATTTTCCGGCCGGTGGGGGAGAAGGACAATTACCTCGGCCTGGTGCTTCCGGTCCGTCTTTTCTAGGAGGGGCGTTTATTGCGGTGTTGAGCGTCAAAGCCCGTAACTTCCGTAACTACACGGATCTTAACGCCACGGCGGCGTCCGCCGTAAACGTCATCCGGGGGAAAAACGCCTAGGGTAAGACTAATTTCATCGGATGTCTGTTTTTTGCAATCCGTGGCTTTTCCTTTCAGACGGCACGGGAAAGCGAAATAATTCAACTTGGGAGTGACGGCACGCGTATTGACGCGCTGGTGAAAACAGAACATGATAC
This sequence comes from Desulforudis sp., assembly GCA_014859075.1. Lineage (GTDB taxonomy): Bacteria > Bacillota > Desulfotomaculia > Desulfotomaculales > Desulforudaceae > Desulfopertinax. The sequence continues at coordinate 4,329 of JACUUW010000065.1, read as the reverse complement.
CGTTGGGATCCAGGTGACCCTGACGTCATCAGACAGACGGTTGCTTTTGGCCGGTCGGCCTGGTCGGAACTGGGCCGGCGGATGCCGGTGGTTCTGTTTACACCGGGCGATCTGCAACTGGTCAAAGGGGGGCCCCGTTACCGGCGCCGTTTCCTGGATTTGGAGGTGGGGTGGGAACTTGGGTCTTTGGTTCCCAAGGGCAGCAGCGTTCGGTGGTGCTGGCCTTGAAGCTGGCGCAGATTCCGCTCTGGAAGAAACGTACCGGGGAAGCGCCGGGGGTGCTTTTGGACGATGTGTTGTTTGAGTTTGACCGGAAGCGTCGGGAGCAGGTGCTGGCAACCATCAGGAACGGCGCCCAGGTTTTTCTGACGGTCGGGGACCGTGATTTCACCGGGGATCGGGTTTACTGCGTCAAATCAGGAAACATCGAAAGGGAGAGTGGATAGGAATGTTTCTGCATCTTGGAGCCGATGTCACCGTGCCCAAAAAAGACATTGTGGCGATTTTGGACGTGAGCACCGGCGTGGTTGATTCAACACGGGACTTTTTGAAGACGGCCCGCAACGAGGGGCTGCTGGAAACGATCACCGAAGTTGAAAAGGCTCGTTCCTACGTGATCACGACCGACGTTGTGTATTTGTCACCTATTTCCTGTGGAACACTCAAGAAGCGGGCGTCCATTCACGAAACCGAAAGGCGTTCCCCGGTTCGTTAGCAAAAGATTTATCTCCGCTTGGGTTTATGGTAAAATTAAGAATTAGAGTTGTAAACAGGGAGTTGAAGTCCTTTTGGATAAGAACTGTTCCGGATATAGGGCGGAGGATATTCAGGTCCTGGAAGGGTTGGAGGCGGTTCGGAAACGGCCCGGGATGTACATCGGTTCAACGGGGCCCAGAGGCCTGCACCACCTGGTCTTTGAGGTCGTCGACAACAGTGTCGACGAGGCCCTGGCCGGTTATTGCGATTATATCGAGGTAACCATCCACGGCGACCAGTCGGTGACCATTACCGACAACGGCCGCGGTATCCCCGTGGACATCCACCCGCAGGTGGGCCGGCCGGCCCTGGAAGTGGTATTGACCAAACTCCATGCCGGGGGCAAGTTCGGCGGAACCCAGTACAAGATTTCGGGCGGGTTGCACGGTGTCGGGGTTTCGGTCGTGAACGCCCTCGCCGAGTGGATGGAGGTCGAGGTCAAGCGGGAGGGGTACCGCTACCGGCAGCGTTTTGAACGCGGCTTGCCGGCGGGCGACCTGGAACTGCTCGGGGAGGCCGACGAAACCGGCACCCGGGTTACCTTCAAGCCGGACCCGGAGATTTTTGAGGAGGTCGATTTCCAGTACGACCTCGTGGCCAAGCGGCTGCGAGAACTCTCCTTCCTGAACGCGGGGTTGACCCTTGTTTTCCGTGACGAGCGGACCGGCAAAGAGCGGGTGTACGAGCACGCCGGCGGAATCCGTGATTTCGTGCGCCACCTGAACCTGCACAAGGAAGTCCTGCCGCAGCAGCCCATCTACGTGGAGGACAGCAAACAGGGCATCTCGGTCGAAGTGGCCCTGCAGTATGTCAACGCAGACCGGGAACTCATCTTTTCCTACGCCAACACCATCCATACGGTGGACGGCGGCACCCACGAGGCCGGGTTCAAGGCGGCGTTGACGCGCACAATCAACGATTACGCCCGTAAACACAACCTGATTAAAAACGGGTCCTTCAGCGGTGAGGACATCCGGGAGGGACTGACCGCCGTAATCAATGTAAAGGTGCCCGAGCCTCAGTTCGAGGGTCAGACCAAGACCAAGTTGGGGAACAGCGAGGTCCGGGGCATTTTGGACTGGGTGGTGTCCCAACTCCTGGCCGGGTACCTGGAGGAACACCCCGCGGAAGCCCGGGGCATTATACAGCGGGTGATCATCGCCTCCCGGGCCCGGGAGGCCGCGCGGCGCGCACGTGAACTAACGAAACGGAAGAGCCTCCTGGAAAGTTCAACCCTGCCCGGGAAACTGGCCGATTGTTCCAAGCGTGACCCCCGGGAAACCGAGCTTTACCTCGTGGAGGGAGATTCCGCCGGAGGCTCGGCCAAGCAGGGGCGTGACCGGGAGTTTCAGGCCATCCTGCCGCTCCGGGGGAAAATTTTAAACGCTGAAAAGGCCCGGCGGGACAGGCTTTTGGGCAACGAGGAAATCCGGGCGCTGATCACGGCCATCGGTACCGGTATCCTGGAGGACTTCGAGCTTGCCAGGGCCCGTTACCACCGGATTGTGATCATGACCGACGCCGATGTGGACGGCTCCCACATCCGGACGCTGCTGTTGACCTTCTTCTACCGCTACATGAAACCGTTGATTGACGCCGGTTACATCTTTATCGCCCAGCCGCCGCTTTTCAAGATGTCCAAGAAAGGAAAGAAAGAAGGCGTCTACCTGTACAGCGAGGAACAGCTGAATAGGTTCCTGCGGGAAAAAGGACGCGATTGGAACATCCAACGGTACAAGGGTCTCGGGGAAATGAACCCCGACCAGCTCTGGGATACCACCATGAACCCCGAGCACCGGACGATACTCCAGGTGACCCTGCTGGACGCCCTGGCCGCCGAACAGCTGTTCTCCACGCTGATGGGTGAACAGGTGGAGCCGCGCCGGGAGTTTATTCAGCACCACGCCCGGGAGGTACGTAATCTTGACATCTAGCGGTGCCGGTGTTGAGGGCGGCCCCACCGGTGAATTCTTGACGACCGAGGATCACCAGACCTTGCACCGGTTGCTGTTGACGAGGGCTTTTCAGTTCGGGGAGTTTGTCCTGTCCTCGGGCAAGAAGAGTACCTATTACTTTGACGGCAAGCAGGTGACGCTGGATCCCGGAGGCGCCTACCTGGTGGCCCGGGCTGTGCTTGACAAGGTGAAGGGCAAAGGTGTGCAGGCCGTTGGCGGACCGGTCATCGGCGCCGACCCGATTGTCGGGGCGGTGGCCGTGGTCTGTGCCCTCCAGGGGCTCAACATGGGCCTTTTTATCGTGCGGAAAGATGCCAAGCGGTACGGCAAGAGGCGTAGGATCGAAGGGCCCCCGCTTCAACCGGGCACCCGGGTGGCCGTCGTGGACGATGTGCTGACCACCGGCGGCTCCATCCTAGAGGCGGTTGAGGCCGTTCAGGAAGCCGGGTGCGTGGTGGTCAAGGCCGTGGTCCTGGTGGACCGCCGGGAAGGCGGGACCGAACTCCTGGAGAGCAAAGCCATTCCCGTCGACCCGATATTCACCATTGAAGACTTCAAGGTCTAAGCAAGGCTTAACCGGGATCTAACACACCGGGTGGTTATCAACAGAGTTATCCTCCTGATCCACAGGTTGACGTTGTGATCGGGGTGGACGGGGGCTGGGATTTTGATTGGGGGACCGCAAGAGCTGCGGTCCCCCGGCGCTGGTAGGGGTGAGGTTTTTGGCAATCCATAATATGGGAGCGATGCCATGAAGGTGCCAACTAACAACAACTTAAATACAGAAATTAACAAAACGCCGGCAGAACCAGCCTGGCAGCAATAAAGGTAATTTTTAACAAATAGCGGCCTCTGAAAGGCGGATAGGAGATTTGCCATTACATGGTAATATGTAACAAACACCGGGCTACATAAACCATATCGGTACCGGATCGGCCGGCGCGCCGGCGCAAGGCTATTCAAGAATCCGGATGATGAAAACGGGCTGGAGGTGGGCGGCGAAGTGTTAGAGATCAGTTTGCGTAAGCTAACGGCCTTCGTAAGCCTGGCCTTTGTGGTCGGGATCCTGGTTGAACGCTGGCTGTCGCTTACGGAACCCGTGGCGCGGGTTATTGCACCGGTCACGACCACGGTTGGTGGACCGTTGCTGTGGCTTCTGGGCGGCGTGTTGGCCGGAGCGGGAGGGATGATGTTCCTCCGGCGGGTTCGGGAGGCCAACAGCCTTGACGCGGTGCGTACCCCGCGTTACAAGAATCGCGACGTGGAGCGCTATTAAATTTCGTTTGAGTTTGGGAACGGGTCGGTTTCTGGTATAATATTAACAGGTTGCCCAATTGTTTTTAATTTAGGGAGGGACGCGCTTGGTTGCCGACCCGGGGAAAGTACTGCCCATAGATATTAACGAGGAACTGAAACATTCGTATTTGGACTACGCCATGAGCGTGATCGTCGGGCGGGCTCTGCCCGACGTGCGCGACGGTCTCAAGCCGGTACACCGGCGTATTTTGTACGCCATGCACAACCTGGGGCTGACTGCGGACAAGCCCCACCGCAAGTCGGCCTACGTTGTCGGAGAGGTGCTCTCCAAGTTACACCCGCACGGAGATGCCGCCGTCTA
>JACUUW010000064.1 GCA_014859075.1 Desulforudis sp. | reverse complement strand
TCATCGTCGCCACCGTAATGCTGTTCGGAGCCTGGCTGGTGGGCGAAGTCACGGAATTGAACCGGCGCACGACACGGTCGCTGTCCCAAACCTCGGACTTCTTGCAGACCGTCCTCGACGCCCTGCCGGCCGGGGTGTTCCTGCAGGACCGTGCGGGGCGGATCACGTCCGTCAACCGCTACTTGCACCAACTGCTGGGCGGCAGCCGCGCTGAAGCGCTTGCCGAAGACCGCGGTACCCACGATTCGGCCCGGAACAACCTGGAAACCATCCGGGCCCTGGCCGGCGACCCGAAATCCCCGGTGCAAGTGGGCGAGATCAAGAAACCTGACGGCGAGTCCGTCCCGGTGCAGGTCAGCCGCCACCCGGTGGCCCTCGACGGCGAGGCGCAGGTGATCCTGGTGCAAGACCTCTCGGACCAACAGAAGCTCCGGGAGTTGGACCTCATGCTGCACCGCCTGCTCGAGGGCTGGGATATCGGGGTGATCTTTCTGGACGCCGCGGACCGGGTGCGGATCCACAACGAGGCCGCCCGGAGATACCTGCAGTTCGACGATAACATCAACGGCCGCAGCGGTGTTGACATTCTCCAGAGACTGGGTCTGAAAGCCCCGGGCCGAGACCGGAAGCCGGCCGGGGGGATGGAAACCGTACTGAACGACCGGTACCTGCTGGTTGACCGGGCAATATGGCACAAGTCGCCCGACGGCCGGCCGTGGACGGTGCTCACCATCCACGACATTACCGAGCGGAAAAAAGCGGAACTGGAAATCCAGCGGGCCCGCAACCTGTCTTCCCTGGGGCAGATCGCGGCCGGGGTCGCCCACGAGCTGCGCAACCCGCTGACCTCGATCAAGGGTTTCGCTCAGCTCGCTTTGGAACAAAAGGACCTTGAAAAGAGCAAAAAGCACACTGAAGTGGTACTTCGGCAAACGAGCCACATGCAGGAGATTCTCGACCGGTTCCTCTTCATGGCCAAGCCGTCACAGCCCTCCTACCAGGTCGCGGACCTGAGAGAGATCGTCCTCTGGGTGTGGGAACTCCTGTACAACGAAAGCCTGCACCGCGAGGTCCGACTGGAGAAAAAACTGCCCCCCGAAGCACTGACCGTCCGGGTCGACCCCCAGCTCATGCGGCAGGTGATCCTCAACTTGGTCAACAACGCCTTCGACGCCACGCCCCCCGGCGGCAGCGTCCGGCTTGAAGCAGGGGCGGCCGGCCACGAAGTGCACCTGACGGTCACCGACACCGGGAGCGGCATCCCCGCCCACCAACTGGACGAGGTCTTTGTGCCTTTCTTCACTACCAAAGAAAAAGGCAGCGGGCTGGGACTGGCCATCTCGCACGAGCTGGTCCGCAAACACGGCGGCACCCTGTCGGTGGAATCGTCCGGTTCCGGCACTTCCTTCCGCATCGTTCTCCCGCGGCTTGATCCTGGTCCGCCCGCTGAGAACCTCCAGCCCCACGCCGTTTAGTCACCGCCGCGGCGGGAATTGTCCGTTCAGTGGAGTCTCTCCTCGATGATGTCGGCCAGGTCCGGTTTGCCCCGTTCGGCCAGTTCGTACCGCACCCGCACGGCCGGCTTGTCCAGGGTGAGCACCCGCCGGAGGTCGATCGGGGTGCCGATGATGACCAACTCGGCCGGTGCACGGTTGATGGTTTCCGCCAGTTCTCCCACCTGTTCCTCACCGTAGCCCATGGCCGGCAGCACCTTTGTGAGCCGGCCGTACTTGGCGAAGGTGTCCCGGATCGTACCGACGGCGTAGGGACGCGGGTCGACAATCTCGGCCGCCCCGTGCTTGCGGGCCGCCAGCATCCCGGCGCCGGAAGCCATATCCCCGTGGGTCAGGGTCGGTCCGTCCTCCACCACCAGCACCTTCCGTCCCCGGACCAACTCGGGGTGGTCGACCGTCACCGGGGAATCAGCTTGAACCACGACCGCCCGGGGATTGACCCGGCGGACATTGTCCAGCACGGCTTCCACGGCGCCGGCACCGGCTGAGTCCACCTTGTTGATGATCACCACGTGGGCCATCCGCAGGTTGGTTTCCCCGGGGTGGTAGGACACTTCGTGGCCGGGGCGGTGCGGGTCGGCCACCGTGATATGCAGGTCCGGGACGTAAAACGGCAGGTCGTTGTTCCCGCCGTCCCAGAGGATGACGTCGGCCTCCTCCTCCGCCTGCCGCAGGACGGCCTGGTAGTCGACACCCGCAAAGACTACGTTTCCCCGGTCGAGGTGGGGTTCGTATTCCTCCCGTTCTTCGATGGTGCAGCGCTGCTTGTCCAGGTCGGTGTAGTCGGCGAAACGCTGAACGGACTGGTCGGTCAGGTCGCCGTACGGCATGGGGTGACGGACCACGACCACCCGCCGCCCGGTGCGGGTCAGGATCTCGGCCGCCCGGCGCGTGGTCTGGCTCTTGCCCGCACCCGTGCGCACGGCCGTGACGGCCACCACCGGCACCCGGGACCGGAGCATGGTCGTACGCGGCCCCATCAGGCGAAAATCGGCCCCGCAGGACAGCACCTTGGAGGCCCGGTTCATGACGTATTCGTGGGGCACGTCGCTGTACGCGAAGACCACCTGGTCGACTTCGTGTTCCCGGATCAGCCCCGGCAGGTCCTCCTCGGCGTGGATGGGGATGCCCTCCGGGTAGAACTCCCCGGCGAGCCGGGCCGGATAGGTGCGCCCTTCAATATCAGGGATCTGGGTGGCCGTGAAGGCGACCACCTCGTAGTCCGAATTGCCCCGGAAATAAGTGTTGAAATTGTGAAAGTCCCGGCCCGCGGCTCCCATGATCAGTACTCTGCAGCGTGCCATCAAAAGTCTTCGCTCCTCTGCTTAATCTAACCCCTCTCTCATTTCTCACTAGTCTGACCCCGCCACCCACCCGTTCATTCGCCCGTTCCCCCTTCCCGCTTCCGACTTCCGGCCGCCGTGTATAAAGGCCCCCGCTGTACAGCGGGGGCCTTGTGCTTGCAGGAACTCTATCCGGTCAATTACCGGAGGATGTGGTAGATAAGCGGAACCATGAGCAGGGCCACCACGTTCACGACCTTGATGACCGGGTTGATCGCGGGACCCGCGGTGTCCTTCGAGGGGTCGCCCACGGTGTCGCCGGTGACCGCAGCCGCGTGCGCGTCGCTGCCCTTGCCGCCGTACATACCTTCCTCAATCCACTTCTTGGCGTTGTCCCAGGCGCCGCCGGCGTTATTCATGAAACAGGCCATGAAGATACCAACGACGATAACACCGATCAGCATGCCGCCCAGCGCCAGAGGACCAAGGAGGAACCCGACCGCCAGGGTGGTGGCTACCGGAATCAGGCCGGGAACAACCATTTCCTTCAGGGCGCGCCGGGTGACGATGTCCACGCATTTGCCGTATTCCGGCTTACCGGTGCCCTCCATGATGCCCGGGATTTCCCGGAACTGCCGCCGCACTTCCTCAACCACGGCGAAGGCCGCGCGACCCACCGCGCCGAGAGCCAGCGAGGAGAACATAAACACAATCGCACCGCCGATGAACAGGCCGGCCAGCACCAGCGGGTCATTCAGCCTGAAGACCAACTCCGTACCGTATGACGCCAGGGCGGACGTGTAGTCGGCAAACAACACGATGGCCGCCAGGGCCGCCGAGCCGATGGCGTAACCCTTGGTGACCGCCTTGGTGGTGTTTCCGACGGCATCCAGCGCGTCGGTGACATTACGGACATCCGGCGGAAGCTCGGCCATCTCGGCGATACCGCCCGCGTTGTCGGTAACCGGACCGTAAGAGTCGAGGGCCACGATCATACCGGTCATGGACAGCATGGCCATGGAGGCGATGCCGATGGCGTACAAGCCCTCAAGGCCGCCGCCGCCGATGTAGTAGGAAGCCAGGATGCCGCCCACGATGGTCAGGGTCGGGGGAATACTGGACTCCATGCCGACCGACAGACCGGTGATGATGTTCGTGGCGTGTCCGGACTGGGAAGCGTGCGCGATGGACTTGACCGGACGAAAGTTGGAGGCCGTGTAGTAGTCCGTGATGTACATAATCAGTACGGTGGCCAATACGCCGACCACGGCCGCGTAGAAGTAGGTCAAGTCGCCCAGCATCCAGGTGGTCACCGGGAAGAAACCGGCGAGGGCCAGGATGGCGGACACCCAGACGCCCTTGTACAGAGCGCTCATGATGTTGTTGTTGCCGCCCAGACGCACGAAGAACACACCGATGATGGAAGCGCCGATGGCGACCGCACCCAGCATCAGCGGGTACAGGACGAACTCGGCCGCCCCGCCGAAGATCAGGTAACCAAGCAGCATCGCACCGATGGCTGTCACCGCGTAGGTCTCAAACAGGTCGGCGGCCATACCGGCGCAGTCACCAACGTTGTCACCCACGTTGTCGGCGATGGTCGCCGGGTTGCGCGGGTCGTCCTCGGGAATGCCGGCTTCGACCTTACCCACGAGGTCCGCGCCCACGTCGGCGCTCTTGGTGAAGATACCGCCGCCGATCCGGGCGAAGAGGGCGATCAGGCTGCCACCGAAACCGAGACCCACGAGCACGTGGATATCATGGAAGATCATATAAATGGCGGAAACACCGAGCAAAGCCAGACCGACGCACATCATCCCCGTAACCGCACCGGCCTTGAACGAGACGTTAAGACCGTAGGCCAATCCCTGCTTGGCCGCTTCGGCCACGCGGGTATTGCCCCGGGTGGATACGGACATGCCGATAAAGCCGCAAAGACCCGAGAAAAATGCACCGACGACGAACGCCACGGCCGTCTGCCAGTCGAGGGCCACCGCCAGAGCCACCGCCACGACCACGCCGACCAGGGCGATAGTCTTGTACTGGCGGGACAGGTAGGCCATGGCGCCCTCCTGCACGGCCTTGGAGATCGCCTGCATCTGTTCCGTGCCCGCCGGCCGGCCCAGGACCCAGCTGGCCAGGTAGGCAGAAAACAGAATGGCCAAGCCGGCGGCCCCGATGCCGATCCAAGGAATAAAGAGAAAGTCCATGTAACACACCCACCTCCATAATGAAAAATACTATAGTATCAATACCGAGAGTTTCCTGAGACCCCCCAGCATGAACCACCTCCTTCACCAGTTAGTTGTAACCTAAAAAACACCATTTGGCATAGTGCTACCAAACAGTCAGGATAATGGACATCAGCCCAAAGATAACGGCCAGTACTACCGTAATCTTACCTAAGAGCTTGTCGACGCCCTTTTTCTTACCGAAAAAGGTCTCGGCCCCACCGGCTATGGCCCCGGACAGTCCGGCGCTCTTGCCCGACTGCAGCAGCACGGAAGCGATGAGACTGAGAGCGATCAGAGCTTGAAACCCCATGAAGATTCCCTTCAGCAACGCAGAATACACCTCACCTTATTACTAGTGAACAGTATAGCACGCTTGTATATTGATGACAACGTTAAAATGTCAACGTTTTCACAAAGTAACACCCCTATAAGCACCGCTTGCAATTACAACTGGTAAAAGGTCTTAACGCCCTTGAAACGGGCGGTTTCACCAAGCTCCTCCTCAATGCGCAGCAGGCGGTTGTACTTCGCCACCCGCTCGGTGCGGCAGGGAGCGCCCGTCTTGATCTGGCCCACTCCGGTGGCCACCGCCAGGTCGGCGATGGTCACGTCCTCGGTTTCACCGGAACGGTGCGAGATGACCGCCGTATAACCGGCCTTACGGGCCAGGTCAATAGTCTCCAGCGTCTCGGTGACCGTCCCGATCTGGTTGACCTTGATTAATATAGAATTGGCCACGCCGGATGAAATTCCTCTCTGGAGTCGCTGTTGATTGGTGACAAAGATGTCATCCCCTACTATTTGCACTCGGTCTCCCAACCGCTCAGTCAGTTCCTGCCAGCCGTCCCAGTCATCCTCGGCCAGCCCGTCCTCGATCGAGATGATCGGGTATTTCTGCACCAGTTCCTCGTAATAATAGGTCATCTCGGCGGCGGTGAGCACTTTGTTTTCGCCGGCCAGGTGGTAACGGCCGTCCCGGTAAAACTCCGTCGCGGCGGGGTCCAGGGCCAGCAGTACGTCCTCACCCGGCTGGTAACCGGCCGCTTCCACGGCCTCCAGAATCAGGTCCAGCGCCTGGCTGTGGGACTCCAGGTAAGGCGCGAAACCGCCCTCGTCACCCACCGTGGTACCCAGTCCGCGTGATTTCAGCACCTTTTTCAGGTGGTGATAAACCTCCACGCCGATGCGCAGAGCGCCCGCAAAACTGGACGCGCCCACCGGTAGGACCATGAATTCCTGAATATCAAGGTTGTTGTCGGCATGCCGGCCGCCGTTCAGGATGTTCAGCTGCGGCACCGGCAGTTCGCGGACGTGGGCCCCACCCAGGTACCTGAACAACGGCAGGCCGACCGCCTGGGCCGCCGCCCGGCAGACCGCCATGGACACTCCCAGGATGGCGTTCGCCCCAAGTTTGCCCTTGTTCGCGGTGCCGTCCAGCTCAATGAGGGCGGTGTCCACGTCCACCTGGTCGGTGGCGTCGATACCGGTGATCTCGGGGGCGATAATGGCATTGACGTTCGCTACCGCCCGGCTGACCCCCCGGCCCAAAAACCGGTCGGCGTCCCGGTCGCGCAGTTCGACGGCCTCGAACGTTCCGGTCGACGCCCCCGACGGCACGGCGGCCCGGCCCAGGGTGCCGTCCTCGAGGACCACGTCCACCTCGACCGTGGGATTACCACGCGAATCCAGGATTTCACGAGCAAAGACATCGGCAATGAACGTGGACATGATATTTGACCTCCTAAATATAGAATTCAGAAGACAGAATTCAGAATGATAACGGAAGGAGAATAATATGTGGTTCTTCCTTAATCCTTCTGGATTCTAACTTCCCGATTCTGGTATCCCTGCTTCTTGCCCTAAAATTTCTGTTCCTTTTCTTCTGGATTCTGAATTCTGGATTCTTTCCCTAAGCAATGTTTCCCCCGTCATCTCCTCCGGCTGGGGTAGTTCCAGGAGTTCCAGGATGGTGGGCGCAACGTCCGCCAGGCGGCCGGGGCGCAAGGAACGGGAAGCCACCCGGCCGCCGATCGCCACCAGGGGAACCTGATTCGCGGTGTGGGCCGTGAACGGGCTGCCGTCGTCGTCCAACATCCGCTCGGCGTTGCCGTGGTCCCCGCAAATGAGCACGGTTCCATCCCGGGCCAACACGGCCTCGACGATCCGGCCCAGGCACTGGTCGACCGTTTCGACGGCCTGTCTCGCCGCCGCCAGGATCCCGGTATGACCGACCATATCGGGATTGGCGAAATTCATGATTACAACGTCGTATTTTTCCATGTTCGCCAGGAAGGTGTTGGTTACCTCCCCCGCACTCATTTCCGGCTTCAAATCGTAAGTGGCCACCTGCGGTGAGGACACCAGGATCCGGTCCTCCCCCGGGTCCGGAGGTTCCACGCCCCCGTTAAAGAAAAAAGTTACGTGGGCGTACTTCTCGGTCTCGGCCAGCCGGAGCTGGCGCAGTCCGTGCCGTGAGAAGACGTTGCCCAGGGTGTTGCGGATTTCTCCCGGTCCGAAAGCCACCGGCGCGGCGATGGTCCGGTCGTATTCGGTCAGGCAGACGAATAACGGAAACGGCGGGGCCGGTCCCCGATCAAAGCCGACGAATTCGGGGTCGGTGAACGCCCTGGTGATCTGCCGGGCCCGGTCGGGCCGGAAATTGAAGAAAACCAGCGCGTCCCGGTCCGACACCAAGCCCACCGGTTCCAGGCCGCCGACGATGACGGTCGGCTGCAGAAACTCGTCGGTCTCTCCACGGTCGTATCCGGCCTCCACGGCCTCCCGGGCGGAGGGCTCCACCAGCCCGACGCCGAAGGCCATGGCCTTGTAGGCCCGGGCCGTCCGTTCCCACCGCCGGTCACGGTCCATGGCGTAGTACCTCCCCATCACCGTCGCGACGGTGCCGTACCCCAATGTGCTGAGTTTGTCCTCCAGGGCGTCGATGTATTCCAGGGCGCTGGCCGGGGGCACGTCCCGACCGTCCAGAAAGGCGTGCACGTACACCTCCCGCTGTCCCAGCTTTCCGGCCAGTTCCAGGAGCGCGAACAGGTGTGAGATGTGGCTGTGGACCCCGCCGTCCGACAAGAGCCCCATGAGGTGCAGCGCACCCCCGCGGTCCCGGGTCGCCTCGATGTTCGCGACCAAAACCGGGTTCTCAAAAAAACTCCCGTCCCTGATGGCGCGGGAGATGCGGGTCAGATCCTGGTAGACCACGCGACCCGCGCCCAGGTTGAGGTGGCCGACTTCGGAGTTGCCCATTTGGCCTTCCGGCAGCCCGACGGCTTCCCCGGAGGCCTGCAGGCGGGTGTTGGGCCAGAGATTCCTGAACCGGTCCCAGTTGGGCGTCCGGGCGAGCACGATGGCGTTCCCTTCCGTGCGGTCTTCTTCCCCCCAACCGTCCAGAATCACCAGAACCAGTGGACCCCCGCCGGAACTCAACTTTGTACCGCCTTCTGACATTCACGCACGATTCCCGCAAAACCCTCGACTTTCAGGCTGGCCCCGCCGACCAGGGCCCCATCGATATCCGGACGGGACATCAGGTCCCGCGTGTTGTCCGGTTTTACGCTGCCACCGTACTGAATCCGCAACCGTTCCGCGGCCTCCGGGCCGAAAAGCCGGGCGACCAGTCTCCGGATATGGGCACAAGCATCCTGGGCGTCCTCGGGGCTGGCGGTGCGGCCGGTGCCGATGGCCCAGATCGGCTCGTAGGCGACGACCATTACCGCAACCGCAGCCGGGGCCAGACCGGCCAGGCACTCCTCGACCTGGGCGGTGACCACTTTTTCAGTCAACCCAAACTCGCGTTCGGCCAGGGACTCGCCCACGCAGACGATGGGCACCAAGCCCCGGTCCAGAGCGGCCCGCGCCTTGCGGTTGACGCCGGCGTTCGTTTCCCCGAAGTACCGCCGCCGTTCGGAGTGGCCCAAAATGACGTAGCGGCAGCCGATCTCGGCCAGCATCACCGGTGATACCTCACCGGTGAACGCCCCTTCCACCTCCCAAAACATGTTCTGTGCCGCCAGGGCGATGTCCGATCCGGCCAGGGCCTCCCTGACCGGCATCAGGGCCGGAAACGGCGGGGCGACCACGACCTCCACCCCGCCTGCCGTGGACGCCGCCTCCAGGAGCCGTTTCACGAAATCCACGGCCTCCGACGGCGTCTTATACATTTTCCAATTGCCCGCGATGATGGGCCGGCGCAATCCTAAAACCTCCTCCCACCCGGTTAACCAGAATTTAAAATGAAAGACAATAAGAAATCAGAATCATATTAACACCAGGAACCTACCGGTAACCGCCTCCTTCATTCACCCCGTCTTGCCTCGGCCTGAGTATTCACTTGCCACCCATTACCCAAAACAACGTGTCTTTTGCCGTTACCGGTCCTGTAACGCAGAAACGCCGGGAAGCTCCCGCCCTTCGAGCAGCTTCAGGGAAGCACCCCCGCCGGTGGAGGCGTGCGTCACCCGGTCGACCACGCCCGCCCGCTTCAGGGCCGCGATAGTATCACCGCC
>JACUUW010000288.1 GCA_014859075.1 Desulforudis sp. | reverse complement strand
CCGCCTGGAAGTCGCCCAACAACTTGGCAAGTTTGTAAAGAAATCCTCTGCTTTTCTGGACGCTCACAAAAACACCCCCTCATCACCAACTTAATGCCTGGTATCGTCCGCCGGAGTATTCCGGTCGAACGCCTTGATCAGTTTTATAAGCTGGTCCCGGTCGTCCTGGCTCAGATTCTCCAGTTCGTCGATTTTAGACTTTATCAGATCCTTGATGTCCTGATCCAGGGATTTCGTCTCCTTGGTCCTCAGCTGGTCGAGAAAATACGTGGCGATTGTCCCCGTCAGCATCCCCAGGAAACCGATGCCCACGATCATCAGGAACCCCGCAAGGAACCGGCCACCGATGCTTTCCGGCGAGATGTCCCCGTATCCCACCGTGGTAGTGGTGACCAGTGACCACCAGAGAGCGTCACCAAAGCCTTCGATATGGCCCGTGTCCCGTTCAAAGTATTGGATGCCCATCGCCCCACAGACGATGATGGCCACCGTTGCGGCAGCGACATAGCTGAGGCCGTTGGTTCGAAAAATACCCATCAGTGTCCCGGAGAACCGCCGCAGAATGACGGCAACCCGCAGGAGCCGGAACAGGCGCACAAGGCGCACCAGGCGGGCCAACCGGAACATGCTGTCAAAAGGAATGATCGCGATCAGGTCGGGGATGTTTCCCTTGACGAAAGCTTTCTTGTCCCGGGCCAAATACAGCCGGGTGAAGTAGTCGGTAGCGAACAACGCCAGAATGATCCAATCTACCCTGCGATACCACCAAAGCTCCTCTTCCGTTACCGCACCGGTCATTTCCTTGACAACCAGATACGCGACCATAACCGCCAGGGCGATCATGGTCAACTCATACGGCAGGCGCAGTTTTTCCCATCTAGATGCGGGCACGTTTCCAACCCGACCTACTCAACATATGCCACGCCCTGCGCCTTGATGTCCGCCAGCCTGCTCGGCCCGATGCCCGTCACCCTGCTCAGGTCGTCCAGCGAGCTGAACGGCCGCAGGCGGATGATCTCCTCCGCCCTGCTCTGGCCGATGTGGACGATCCGCTGCAGCTCGTCGACCGTGGCCGTGTTGATGTTCACCCCGCCCGGATCGGGAGACGGCGCCGGCGCGGGAACCGGCTGCACGGCCGGCGTCCTCTGGGTGCTGACGGAATAGCCGCGGTCGGTCAGCGAGACGACAACCGTGCCGTGGAGGTCGGTCCTGTAAATCTCGATCCCGGCCAGCTTGGTCAGGGTTTCGTCGTGCGGGTGCCCGTACCGGTTCCCCTCCCCGACCATGATCACGGCGACCTCGGGATCCACCGCCGCCAGGAAGGCGTTGCTGGTCGAGGTTCTGCTACCGTGGTGCCCGACCTTCAATATGTTGGCGTCGAGGTTCTTGTGAAGGATGGCGCCCTCCCCGTCTTTCTCCGCGTCCCCGGTGAAGATGAACGATCCGCCCGGGCAGGAGAGCCTGGCCACCACCGAATTGTCGTTGAGGTCCTTGTGCGCGTGCGTGGGCCCCAAAACGTCGAACCTGCAGTTGCCGAAGGTCCAGGACTGGCCGGCCGCCTTCTGGTAGTCGGCATCCTCCGCCTGAACGGCGGCCCAGTACCGCTGGTAGGTCTGACTTGTGTGGCTCACCCC
>JACUUW010000287.1 GCA_014859075.1 Desulforudis sp. | reverse complement strand
CTCCACCTCCTGCTCGTAGAAGGCGGCCAGCTTCTCCAGCAGGGTGTCGAGCGCCCCCGTTTCCTCGCCGACGGCGATCATCTGGGTGACCATGGGCGGGAATACCCGGCTTTGTTCCAGCAGTCCGGCGATCGCCCCGCCCTCGCCGACGCTGGCCGCCGTTTTTTCCACCGCCCGGGCCACCACGACGTTGCCCGCGGTCTTCTTGATCACCTCCAATGCCTGCAGTATGGGTACCCCGCTCCGTGCCAGGCCGGCAAACGTTCGGCAGAAGCGGGCAATGATAATCTTCCGCACCAGGTCCCCGAAAATGGGCATCCGCAGCACGGCACGGTCCCGGTATTCCCGCCCCGCCGGAGAGTCCAGCAGGTGGCGTCCGCCGATCACGGCCGCCGCCAGACCCCCGAAAACCAGGTACCAGTACCGGTTCGCCCACAGGCTGGCGTTGATGATCATCCGGGTCAGGCGCGGCAGGGGCACCCCCATCTGTTCCAGGATGCCGACGAAGGTCGGCAGGACGAAGGTCACCAGCACGGCCACGGCCAGCATGGCGATGACCAGCACGATCACCGGGTAGGTCAGCGCCGACACCGTCTTTTCCCGGACGGCGTGTTCTTTTTCGAAGTGCAGGGCCAGCCTGAGCAGAACTGCGTCCAACTGGCCGCCCAACTCTCCGGCCTCAATCAGGCTGGTGAAAACCGGGGGGAAGACGTCCGCCCGCCGCCGGAAAGCTTCGGCCAGGGATGAGCCCTGCTCGATGTCGGTGCCGACTTCGGCCAGGGCGGCCTTCAACCTCTTGTTCGCGGCCTGGGCGGTGAGAATGCGCAACCCCTGAAGAATGGGCACCCCCGCATCGATCAACGCCGCGAATTGCCGGCAAAACAACGCCAAATCCCGGGACCGAACGCGCTTCCGCAACAGGTAAGCCAGGGCGGGTGCACCGGCCCGGGTGGACGTTTCCTTAAGCTCGATTACGAAGTAATCCCGGGCCCGCAAGGACGCGACGGCCGCCGCCTCCCCCTCGGCCTCCAGAACACCGGTGACCAGTTGCCCCCGCCGGTCGCGAACCCGGTAAGCGTAAACCCCAGGCACAATCCCACCCCCGGACGCCGGAAGCCGGGCCCTCCCTGAAAATCACATCACTGAAAAAATTCTCGAAAAAATAAGAAACTCCTTCCGCAAAAGGAGAAAGTCTATTTTCCAACCATAGTAAGGAGCTTGGATTAAAATTTTTTAAAAAAATTTTCCCGGTTTCCCGGAAGGTAAAAAAGCCCCTGGCTGTGCTTGCTGGCGCAACCAAGGGCTCATGAAGCGCAATGCTTATGCTTAAGTTTGACACCGCTCCCCATAAGAATCCTTAAAAATCAAGGGTTTGCGGGCATGGAAAAGTGACGTACCACTACATCTTGCCATTCTCTGGATGATTGGGTTTTGTTAACGGCGCCACCCGCGGCGGCGGTTGGATACCCAAAGCACGAAACGCTTCATAGGCCTGACCCTCCAGCCCGTTGCGACAAAGGTAGGCCTGGTTGTCCAGGGTAAGTTCCACCGCTTGTAACTGTTGTAGGTCCTGGATGAGGTGCGTGTATTCGGCTTCGCTTTGTGCTTGTTTGAGACTGCGCTGCAGGGTCGATTCCA
>JACUUW010000063.1 GCA_014859075.1 Desulforudis sp. | reverse complement strand
GAGGTCTCACTTCTATTTCCGACCTCGCATCACCTACTTAAACCTTACACTCACAACATCTACGTTAATTATTGAACTGCGTTCCGAATGTTGGTATTCTAAGACCGCAATGCAGTCCAAAGGGGGTCCGAACATGGGCTCGGACGAGACCGATAAAGCCATTGAAGTACACGGCATGGAAAAAAGCTTTAACGACGTCCACGCGCTTAAAGGCCTGGATTTTGCGGTGGGATTGGGTGAAATCTTCGGTTTTCTGGGTCCAAACGGCGCCGGCAAAACCACCACCATCCGGATCCTGACCGGTCTGGCCCGGCCCTCGGCCGGTTCGGCCCGCACCCCTCACCTACGGCGTGAACACTGTACGGGCCGCGCTGGGCATCGGCCTCCCGCCGGACGCGGTGTACATCTGGGGCCAACTGACGATTGTAGCCGCCTTCGGACTGGGTCTCTACCTGATATCAACCTTGGTGCTTTCCAGGCAACTGCGTTAGTCTGTTTGTGACCAACACCGGGGGCTCCCCCTTGACGGGCAATATCCGTCAAAGTACAATAGAATAGTAATATATGATAAATCACTGATATACTGGCCGGGACCAACGCTTGGCGATTCAAGAGGGGGTTGAAAGATGTTTTTCAAGAAACAGCTCGAATTAGGAACCGGAAAGGCCACCCGGGTCAACATCGGCGGGATGCGGATCGGGTTCGTCGGCCTGGAAGACGCGCTGGAGGCCGTGCGAAAAATGGGCCTGACCAGCGATGCGGAAATCGGCCGCGAACTGGTGGAAATCCTCAGGAAGACGAATTACATTCCAGCCGCGGCCGAAACGGAGTACGGTGATTACTTGGCCCGCCACTACCGGGTGAAAATGGGCTTGCCCGTTGAAAAACCCCCCGTAACTCAGGGGGCTCTGGAAGTGAGAGTATTCGGCCCGGGTTGCGCGCGCTGCAAGCAGCTGTTCGAAATGGTGCGCGACGTGATGGCCGCGGAGGGTATCGCGGGAGACGTGGAATACGTGCAGGACATTGCCGAATTCGCCGCCTACGGCGTCATGATCACCCCGGCGCTGGTGATCAACGGCGAGGTGAAAGTGGCCGGCAGAATACCTAAACGCCGGGAGTTGGCGGATTGGCTGCAGGACGCCGGCATCATTTCCGGCTGAACAGCAAGCCGGGGTTCTTCCAACCCCGGCTTTTTATTTTCGTCGGGACTGCAACTCCTGCAACACGTCGTCGAGGTGGACGTTCTTTTCCGCCAGCAGGACCAGTACGTGGTAGAACAAGTCGGCCACCTCGTGGATCACTTCTTCCCGCAGGTTGTTCTTGGCGCCGACGATCACTTCGGTGGTTTCCTCCCCTACCTTCTTTAGAATCTTATCCAGTCCCTTGTCGAAAAGATAGGTCGTGTACGCACCGGTCGGGCGTTTCTCCTTGCGGTCCTGGATCACCGCGTACAACACTTCCAACACGCCGCAGCTGGATAGGAACTCATCCTCGGTCAGGACACGCTTCGGGGGTTTGGGGGCGACGGGGCCGGCCGGGCCCGGCTTGCCCCCGTAAACCTGATCCGGGTCAAAGGCCATTTCACCCACCACCGCTACGCCGCCTCTCGGGTCGACTCTATAGTGGAAACAGGTGCGGTAGCCCTCGTGGCAGGCCGCCCCGGCCTGTCTCACCTTGATCAGGAGGGTGTCGGCGTCGCAGTCGTGGTACATCTCGTCCACCTGCTGCACGTGTCCGGAAGTCTCCCCCTTGTGCCAGAGCTTTTGGCGGCTGCGGCTCCAGAACCAGGTTTCACCGGTGGTCAGAATCTTCTCGATCGCTTCCTGGTTCATCCAGGCCATCATCAGCACCTCGTGGGTATGCGTATCCTGAATGACGGCCGGCACGAGGCCGTCTTTATCAAACTTTAGTTTGTCGAAATTAAATCCCATTGAAAAACCCGCCTCCCTGCGGGACAGACTTAATGCGGAGCCATACTCGAATTCTAGCAAATCGCTGGTTAACTGGCAAGCGAGGGTCCCAAAACCGGAATTCGGAATTCAGGAGTCAGAATTCAGAATATAACAGAGCGGCCCACCCTGGTTCGACCCTTGGCAGAAAGAGTAAGAGGCAAGAGGTTGGGGGTTGGACTCGAAGGAAATCGCCCTGGCGATTTCCCACCATAGTTCTGACCTCCGACTAACGACCGGCCGGCCTTCCTCCCCTTCGCAGCCGGCGGAGTCCGCCGGCGAAGGCGACATTGCAGAGCGTGGGCCACGGCCGGGGAGGTCCCCTTCCGCGACTGCTGCTCCGCTCCGACCACAGCACGGCTCAGTTCGAGGCGCTGCTCGCCTCCTGCGGATTGCGATCGATATCCGTACAGGCTGTCCAAAAGTGATTCCTGCACGATCCGGTTACGTTACTTGTTCCCTGAAGGTTACGTCGCGTCCTCGTCGCCTGCAGCGCTGGACCTCACTTTCGCCGGTTGCGGTTACCGTCGCTACGCAATGTCGCGATCCGGGGACGCTCTCCCGGCGACGGAGTGGGCACGCGACCGACCACCAACGACTGACGACCAACGACTCATATCCGCAGGAGCGAGCTGCGCCCCGAACCGAGCCGTAGTGCCGTCCACGCGGAGCACCGGAGCCGAGCGGCGGCTCTGTCGGCCCTTAAAGGCGGACCGGAATCCCCCGCCCCGCCAGAAATTCCTTCACCTCCCGGATCGAATACTCCCCGAAGTGGAAAATCGAAGCCGCCAGGGCCGCGTCGGCACCACCGTCGGTCAGCCCCGCCGCGATGTGTTCCAGGGTTCCCACGCCGCCCGAGGCGATGACCGGAATCCGCACCGCGTCCGCGACCGCTCTGGTCAGGGGAATATCGTAACCGTCCTTGGTGCCGTCCCGGTCCATGCTGGTCAACAGAATCTCCCCCGCCCCGAGGGCTTCCACGCGCCGCGCCCATTCCAGCGCGTCGATCCCGGTCGGCGCGCGGCCCCCGTTGACGTACACCTCCCACTTCCCGGGTTCGACCCGCTTGGCGTCGATGGCCACCACGATGCACTGGGTACCGAACTTCTCGGCACCCTCGGCGATCAGGTCGGGGTTTTTCACGGCCGCGGTGTTCATGGACACCTTGTCGGCCCCTGCTTTCAAAATCTCCCGGATGTCTTCAACCGTGCGGATTCCGCCGCCGACGGCGAAGGGGATGAACACCTTTTCGGCCGTCCGGCGCACCATGTCCAGGACGATGTCCCGCTGCTCGGCGGAGGCCGTAATGTCCAAGAAGACCACCTCATCGGCACCCTCCCGGTCGTAAACGGCGGCTAATTCCACCGGGTCGCCCGCATCCCGTAAATTCACGAAGTTGACGCCCTTCACGACGCGGCCCTTGTTCACGTCCAGGCACGGAATGATTCTCTTCGCCAGCATTATTCCTCTCCTTCCACTGCGCGCAAGGCGTCGGCCAGAGCAAACGCACCTGCATACAGCGCCTTGCCGATAATCACACTGTCCACCCCCAGGCTCTCCAGCCGCTTTAAGGCCCGGAGATCTTCCAGCCTGGAAACCCCGCCCGAGGCGACGACTTTGAGTCCGGCATGGGCCGCGAAACGCTCGATCTGGTCCAGATTCGGGCCCTCCAGCGTCCCGTCTCGCTTCACGTCGGTGAGGACAATCCGCCGGACACCCTGCCGTACGAGCTCCTCCAGATACTCCAAACCGTCCCGGGTGGCCGTGCGCTCCCAGCCGTCAACGCAGACCCGCCCGTCCCGGCAATCGACCCCGACCACGATCCGATCCCCATACAACGCCGTGGCTTCCCGCAGGAAAGCGGGATCGGCCACCGCGCCGGTGCCCAGGATCACCCTGGCCACCCCCTGGTCCAGGTAATACTTCACGGTGTCCAGATTGCGGATCCCGCCGCCCACCTGGACCGGAATCCCGATACTGCTGACGATTTCGAGGACAACCTGATCGTTCCGCGGCCGGCCCGAAAACGCCCCGTCCAGGTCGACGACGTGCAGCCACTCGGCCCCCTGCTCTTCCCAGCCCCGCGCCACGGCCACCGGATCCGAACTGTACACTGTTTCACGGTCCAGCCGTCCCTGGAATAGCCGGACACAGCGCCCGTCCCGCAGGTCTATCGCCGGGATGATCAGCATTGTTGCACCATCCTCCCGAAGTTCCGGAGCACTTGCAGTCCAAGAAAACTGCTCTTCTCCGGGTGGAACTGGATCCCCAGGATGTGGTCACGGCCCACCGCGGAGGCAAACCGCACCCCGTAGTCGGTCTCCCCCAGGACGATCCCCGGATCGGCCGGGGTGACGTAGAAGGAATGGACAAAATAGAAACGGGTCCGGTCCGCGATACCTTGGAACAGGGGCGAGGCCCGCCGGAAAGACACCTCGTTCCAGCCCATGTGCGGCACCTTGACCGCCGCCGGAAGCCGCTGCACCCGGCCCGGCAACAGCCCCAGTCCGGGGGTGAGACCCCACTCCTCGCTGAAATCAAACAGCAACTGCTGCCCGAGACAGATCCCTAAAAACGGCTTGCCGGAGCCCACCGCCCGGACGACAGCCTCGTCCAGGCCGGCCGCGTGGAGATTTCGCATGGCGTCGGCGAAAGCGCCCACCCCCGGGAGCACGATTCCCGCGGCCCCGGCCACCTCCCGGGGCGCGGACGTAATCAAACCGGGCCGGCCCGCCGTCTCCAGTCCCTTCAGGACACTGCGCAGGTTGCCCATGCCGTAGTCGATGATGGCAATGTACACTAAAATCTCACCTACTAGTTGATTACGCCCTTGGTCGACGGAATGCCCCGTTGACTGTCCACGCTGACCGCCTGGCCGAGGGCGACGCCGAGCGCCTTGAAGACCGCCTCGACGATGTGGTGCGTGTTGTGGCCGGCAAGCAGGCGGACGTGCAGGTTGAAACGGCCGTTTACGGCCACGGCCCGCAGAAACTCCTCCACCAGTTCAGTGTCGAACTGACCGACCCGGGTCGCGGGCAGGGGCGCTTCGAAACACAGGTAGCCCCGGCCACTCAAATCAACCGCCACCAGTACCAGCGCGTCGTCCATCGGCACGATGGAGTGACCGAAGCGGCTGATGCCCGCCTTGTCGCCCAGCGCCCGGACCAGGGCCTCACCCAGGCAAATTCCGACGTCCTCCACGGTGTGGTGGTCGTCCACATCCAGGTCCCCACGAGCCCGGATGTTCAGGTCAAACTGGCTGAACTTGGACAGCAACGCCAACATGTGCTCAAAGAACGGAACACCGGTATTCAAAACGTATTCACCCGTGCCGTCCAGCCGCAGTTGCACGTTGACCTCGGTCTCCCCGGTCTGCCTCTTGATTTCCGCCTTTCTGATGATCATCGGTTTTCCTCGCTTTCACCGCGTTTTTCCTCTCAAGAACCGTTCCACCGTAACCGCCCAAGCTTGACTACCGGCGACTGACGATCGTTTCCTCGAGAGCTTCCAAAAAGGCCGCGTTTTCGTCGGGCCGTCCGACCGAGACCCGCAGGCATCCCGGCAGGTCCGGGCCGTCAACCAAGCGCACCAGCACCCGCCGCTCCAGCAACCCCTCATAAACCCGGGGGCCCGGGAGCGAAGTGTGGAACAGGATGAAGTTCGCCCGGGAAGGGTAAGCCGTGACTCCCGGCACCCGCCGCAGTCCGGCCAGGAGTTCTTCCCGGGAACGGCGGATCTCCCCGATGCACCGCTCGAATACCGGGCGCCACTTCAGTAACCGGGTGGCGGCCAGCTGGGAAAAGGCGTTCACGTTGAAGGGCTGCTTCACCCGCCCGACCGCCTCGGTCACCTCCCGGCCCGCCAGCATGTACCCCACCCGCAGTCCCGCCAGGCCGAAAGCCTTCGAGAAAGTGCGCAGGAGCACCAAGTGCGGGTTCCGGTCCAGCAGCGATACCGCGGTCTCTCCGCAAAACTCGTAATATGCCTCGTCCAACACCACCACTGTCCCGGTCCGGTCCAGTATTTCGGCGGTCACCTCCGGCGGAATGGTGTTCCCGGTCGGGTTGTTCGGAGAACACAAGACCACCATGCGCACACCGGGGCGTGCGGCGGCGGCGATCACCGCCTCCGGATCCACGGCGAAATCGGCATTGCGGGGCAGGACCACCGGCTCGGCCCCGGCAATGACCGCGTGAATGGCGTACATGCCGAAGGTCGGCGTCGCAATGACTACTTTCCCCCCGGCGGCGAAGGTAAGCATCAGGTTCTGAATCAGTTCGTCCGACCCGTTTCCCACCGAAATCCGCGCCGCCGGCACGCCGGTGTAGTCGGAGAGCGCCGCCCGCAGGTCTTCGGCATCCGGATCAGGGTAGCGCACAAAGGTCTGCGCGTCCACCGCGCCGAAAATATCCCGCAATACCTGCTCCGGAAAGTCGTAAGTATTTTCGTTCGCATCCAGTTTGATGACCCCGGGATGAACCGGAACGCGGTAGGGTTGGAGTTCCCCCAGGCCGGGCCGCACCAATTCGCCGATCGGACGCAAACCCATCAATCCTCCCGCTCCTTGAGCCGGACCTGGACGGACAGGGCGTGAGCCGGCAGGCCCTCCACCCCGGCCAGTTCGATCACTTTCGGCCCGAGACGTTCCAGACCCCGGTAAGAACAGTGCACCACGTTGATCCGTTTAATAAAACTCTCCACACCCAACCCCGAAAAGAAACGCGCCGTCCCTCCGGTCGGCAACACGTGATTGGGACCGGCCAGGTAGTCCCCCACGGCCACCGGGGAATAGGGCCCCAGGAACACGGCGCCCGCGTTTTTCACCCGGCCCAGCCAGTCGATCGGTTCCGGGACCAACAACTCCAGGTGCTCCGGGGCGAAACAGTTGGCCAGGCCGAAAGCCTCGTCCAGGTCGCGGGTGATCACGATCAACGCCCCGTTGGCCAGAGACAGCTCCAGAGGTTCGCGCCGTTCCAACCCCTTGACGAGACCGGCCATTTCCTCCTGCACCCGGCCGGCCAATTCCCAGCTCGGCGTGAGGAGCACCGCCCGGGCCAGCGCGTCGTGCTCGGCCTGGGAAAGCAGGTCGGCGGCGATGTACACCGGATCGGCCCCGGCCTCGGCGATGATCAATACTTCGGACGGACCGGCCAGCATGTCGATGTCCACCCGGCCGAAGACCTGCTGTTTGGCCACCGTGACGTAGATGTTGCCCGGACCGGTGACCTTGTCAACCCGGCGAACGCTCTGGGTACCGTAGGCCAGGGCGGCCACCGCCTGCGCACCGCCCACCTTGTATATCTCTTCCACACCGGCCTCGGCCGCCGCCACCAGGGTGTACGGATGGACACCGCCGCCCCGCGCGGGGGGAGTAACCATCGCGATTTCCTTCACCCCGGCCACCACCGCCGGCACCGTGTTCATCAACACCGAGGACGGGTAGGACGCCTTCCCCCCCGGCACGTAAATGCCGACCCGCTCGACGGGCCGCACCAGCTGGCCGAGCCAGGTGGCCTCGCGGGCACTGAACCAGGAACGCGGGAGCTGTTGCCGGTGGAAATCCAGGATCCGTTCCCGGGCCAGACGGATGTTATCCAGGAAACCGTCGTCCACTTCCCGGTAGGCCAACCGGACCTCGTCCGCGGACACACGCAGGTCGGCCGGGGTCAGTTCAACCCCGTCAAAACGCACGGTATACTCACACAAGGCCCGGTCACCATCCCGGCGGACCGTCTGGACAATCTCGTCCACCCGGAACGCCACCTCGTCCGGAACCGTAAATTCACGGCTCAACAGCCTGGTGAGTGCGGGATCACCCGAATTCACCGTTTTCAGCACACATCCGACCTCCTCGGCCTGTTCAATAAGACCATTGTACTATATGGGGCCGTAGAAAGGCGAGAAAATTGTCTTTTAACGCAACAGGTCAAACAGCAGCTTGGCGGCGATCAGCAGCACCAGCACGCCGATCAGCGTCTTGAGCCGGGACCCGCTGATCCGGTAGCGCACCAGCCAGGAGCCGGCCAGTGCGCCGAGGGCGGCGGCGGTACCGGTGACCAGAAGCAGCGAATGGTTCAACTGACCGAAGAACACGTGGCCCAGAAACCCGGAAAACGAAGCGCAGAAAGCGACCAGGCCGGTGGTGGCCGCGGTCACCTTGGCCGGGTACCGGAGGTAATTCAGCACCGGGATGACCACCACCCCGCCGCCGATGGCCAATAGACCCGCGATGTAACCGGTCAGGGCGCCCACGCCCGACCCGATGACGAGACGCTTTCCGGGGTCCAATTCAGGAATCCCTGCCGCATCGGGGTCGGCGTTTGAACTCTTGGTCACCGGCACGTTCCCCGGTGGAGACTCCACGTCCACGCCTCCATCCCCGGTCACGGCAAGTTCCACCGACACCTGGGGGCGGTAAAACAACATCGACAGCCCGACCAAGACCAGGAACCCGGCGAACAAACCCAGCAACACGTCCCGCTCAAAGTGCTGGGCCGTCAGCGCCCCGAGGGGCGCAAGCAGCAGGGCCGTTATCACCGTGGGCAGGCCGATCCTGAAGTCCACCAACCCGTACCGAATGTAGTTGGCGGTCGCCAGGCTCAGGGCGATGCAGTTCAAGAACAGGGCGGTCGGCAGCACCTCCCGCAGCGGGACGCCCATCCAGAAAAACAAGGGCACGTAAAAAGCGGCCGCCCCAAGGCCGGCCATGGACATTACGGTCGAAGCGAAAATCACTACCAACCCGGCAAACACCAGGGTCATCTAAAAACCCTCTCCCCCATCCCAAAAGGGGGACTGTCCCCGTTTTAGCAATAAGTTAATAAGTTAGTGCCTGGCACCGAGTGCTTTTTGGCCGATGTCCCGGCGGAACTGCATCCCCTCAAAGCTGATCAACTCCAGGGACTGGTACGCCTGCCGGATGGCTTCGGGTAGCCCGTCGGCCACGGCCGTCACCCCGAGCACCCGGCCCCCGGCGGTGACCAGTTCCCCGTCGCGCTCGGCCGTGCCGGCGTGGAACACCACCGCACCCGCGCGTTCCGCCGCCTCCACGCCCTGGATGACCCGGCCTTTGGCGTAGGCACCCGGGTAGCCCCCGGAGGCCAGCACCACGCACACCGCCGCGCCCCCCCGCCAGGAGAGCCTGACGTCCGCCAGGCGGCCCTCAATCACCGCGAGGGCCACGTCCACCAGGTCGGTTTCCAACAGCGCCAGCAACGGCTGGGCTTCCGGATCCCCGAAACGGACGTTGAATTCCAACACCCGGGGGCCGCCGGCGGTAAGCATCAGCCCCGCGTACAGTACCCCCCGATAAGCGATGCCGTCTTCCCTAAGCCCGCGTACCGTGGGCTCCAGGATGTCCCGGACCACCCGGTCGTAGATCTCGGGAGTGCAGACCGGCGCCGGCGCGTAGGCACCCATCCCCCCGGTGTTCGGCCCGCGGTCCCCGTCGAATATCGGTTTATGGTCCTGCGCCGGAAGCATGGGCAGTACGGTCCGGCCGTCGGTGAAGGCCAGCACGCTGACCTCCTCCCCGGTCAGGCGTTCCTCGACCACCAGGCGGTTCCCGGCCTCACCGTATGCCTTGCGGACCATGATCTCGTCCACGGCGGCCACGGCTTCGTCAACGCTGCCGGTGACGATGACCCCCTTGCCCGCCGCCAAACCGTCCGCCTTGACCACGCACGGCTTGCCGAGCTTCAGGACGTAATCCCGCGCGGCAGCGATATAAGATA
>JACUUW010000286.1 GCA_014859075.1 Desulforudis sp. | reverse complement strand
ACATTGTGGCCGAGACGGCGGCGGAGTTTGAATAGCTTCCGGTGTTTATCCGGCCGCTGGTGCACGGCCGGTTCAAGGAGAAGTCCGGGTGGAGTATCGAAGACTGGGGCCGGGCCGCGTTGGACCTAACCGAACTGCTGCGGCGGATGGAAGCGGGTGACGGGCCGGCCTGGTCGGCTTTTCGAGCCGGCTACCCGGAACTGCGGGGGCTCCTGATCCGGCTGGGCGAATACTGCGGGGCCGTGCCGGGTGAGTTGGCGCGGTTCACCGGGTACGCCGAGATGCTGGCCAAGGTAACCCGGTTGATGGAGGCGCGTGAGGCGTTTCTCCGTTCCCTGACCGCTGTGCTGGACGAGATCTAGTCCGCCGGGTGGGCGTCGGCCGAGAACCCTGGCCGAGGGGGGTTGGAATGCTTAACGAGAGCCAACAAGATTTTGTGACCAGAAACGCCTACGTGCCCGAACACCTCCCCGCCTACTTTGTTCCTTTCTCCGATCTGGAGCCGTACGTGGCGGATTCCTACGTGTATTACGCGGGGCCGGACCGGTTGAGTTTCATCGGCTACCCGTTGGACGAAGAATTCGAGACCGGCCGGATGAGCCGGATTTTGAACCGGTTGGTCGGGGAACGCCGCCCGGCCGGCCTGCGGGTGATCGCCCCGGAAATCCCGGCGATTCACTGGTACAGGATCGTCCGCCGGGAACAGGATCGTTACTTTCGGCTGGATCTGGCCGGACTCAAAGTGCGGCCGAAGGTGCACAACATCGTCCGCCGCGCCGGGCGGGAACTGGTGGTGTCGGTCGGCCGCGGCTTCACGGCGGAGCACCAGCGTCTCCTGGTCCGGTTTATCCGAAACAAGGCGCTGCCGGAAGAGACGGCGCACTTCTTTCACCGGCTGCCGGATTACCTGACCCACTCCGAAACGGCCTTTCTCGTGGAGGCCCGCACGCGGGACGGGGGTATGCTGACGGCCTACGACGTGGCCGAATTCGGCGCGGGCGTATACTGTTTTTACCTGTTCAACATAACTAACAGGGAGGACCGCTACATCCCCGGCACTTCGGACCTCTTGCTGGCCGAACTCATCCGGTTGGCCCGGGAACGGCACAAGCGGTATCTCAACCTGGGCCTGGGCATCAACCCGGGCGTGGAGAAGTTCAAGTCCAAATGGGGGGCCGGGCCGTTTCTGGAGTACCGGTTTATCGCGGCCGAACCGAAGCTGTTTTCGTGGCGCGGCCTCTTCGCGGGGGGATGAAACATGTCGGTAGCCGAAAACACGCTCGCCACCGGCTGGCGGCGCGTCATGAAGCTGCAGCGGGCGGTGCAGGAGTTCGATCTGAGCGGGGCGCTGCTTCACAAGCCGGAAAACGTCTATTACTTCTCGGGCGTGTTCCCGATCGAACCCTCGTTTCTGATCGTCCCACCGGACGGGGACCCGGAATTGATTGTTCCCCGTTCGAGCCACCGGGAGGCGGTTCGGGACGCCGTGCTTCCGGTTGAGGCGGGGGAGCTGGACATCGTCCGCACCGTCCGCCGGCGGTTGATCGAGAAAGGCTGCCTGCGGAAAGAGGCGGACACGCCGGCGAAAAGCTTGTGGTCGCGCCTGGTCGGCAAAGGCCTGGGGCTGGAGTACGATTTTTTCAACCTGG
>JACUUW010000285.1 GCA_014859075.1 Desulforudis sp. | reverse complement strand
TCTAGTACAATTTCAAAAGCGCTGGGAGATCGCCTACTAAGTCTTGACACGGACGTAGATGTTGTGGTATCTACCCCCGAACGCCTTTTCTGTTATAATGGGACAGATGTTGTTGCGGGAGGTACTGTTTTGGATTTTCTGACCGAACTTAACCCGGCCCAGGCCGAGGCCGTATGCCAACCCGGCGGACCGCTGCTGGTGCTGGCCGGTGCCGGCAGCGGCAAGACCCGGATGCTTACCTGTCGTATCGCCCACCTCCTGCAGGTGGAGAAAGTCGAGGCCCACCGCATTCTGGCGATCACGTTCACTAACCGGGCGGCCCGCGAGATGAAGGAACGCGTGGCCCGGCTGGTGCCGCGGGAGGTCCGGGACCTCTGGGTGATGACCTTTCACGCCGCCTGCCTGCGCATCCTGCGCCGTGAGATTGATAAACTCAACTACGACCGCAACTTCGTCATCTACGACGAGGGCGACCAGCAGACGGTGATCAAGGAATGCTTGAAAGAGCTGAACCTGGACCCGAAGAAGTATCCACCAGCGCTTTTTTCCGGGGAGATCTCCTGGCAGAAAAACGCGCTGGTCGGCCCGGCCGAATACGCGGCGGCCGCCTACGACCGGCACCAGGAGCTGGCGGCCCGGGTGTACAGCGCCTACCAGGAAAGGCTGGAGCGGAACAACGCTTTGGATTTTGACGACCTGTTGATGGTGGCGGTGCGCCTTTTTCGGGAGTCCCCGCAGACCCTGGAATACTACCGCCGTCGGTTTTTGCACGTGCTGGTGGACGAGTACCAGGACACCAACCACGCCCAGTATGTGCTGGTCAACCTGCTGGCCGAAGAACACCGGAACCTGACGGTGGTCGGTGACCCGGACCAGAGCATCTACGGCTGGCGCGGCGCCGACATTCAAAACATATTGAACTTCGAACGTGACTACCCCGACGCCCGGATTGTTAAACTGGAGGAGAATTACCGGTCCACGGGGACGATTCTCGAGGCCGCCAACCACGTCATCCGGCACAACCGGTACCGCAAGGAAAAGAGACTTTTTTCGGCGCGCGGTCAGGGCCGGAGACCGGTGCTGTACCAGGCCGGGGACGAAATGGAGGAAGCCCGGTTTGTGGCCGGCCGGATCCGGCGCCTGCGGGCTGAAGGGAGAAGTCACCAGGATTTGGCGGTGTTTTACCGGACCCACGCCCAGTCCCGGGTCCTGGAGGACGTCCTGCTCCGCAACGGCATCCCGTACACGATCATCGGCGGGATGCGGTTTTACGAACGCCGGGAGATCAAGGAACTGATGGCTTATCTGAAACTGGTCGTCAACCCGCTCGACGACGTGGCTTTGACCCGGATCATCAACGTGCCCCGGCGCGGCGTCGGTAAGGCTTCACTCCAGAAGTTTTTCGCCTATGTGTTGGACAACCCGGTTACGCCCGCGGAAGCCTTGCGGGAAGCAGACCGGATTCCGGGGCTGAGCGCAAAAGTGCGGCAGGAAATGCAGCGTCTGGGGGAGCTTCTGGCCGCCTGGCGGGGCCGGGAAGCCGGGGTGACCGAGCTGACGGCGCAGGTGCTGGAGGAAAGCGGGTACCTGGCGGCCCTGGAGGCGGAACGGACGGTGGAGTCCCGCACCCGGGTCGAGAACCTGAACGAATTCA
>JACUUW010000062.1 GCA_014859075.1 Desulforudis sp. | reverse complement strand
CAGACCTGCCCCGCCACCGGTTCACGGTGATTGTCCCACGGAACACCCAAAGGTTTCAATATCAAGCTTTAAGTCCTATCTTGGGGCTTATCATACAAGGTTTCAATATCAAGCTTTAAGTCCTATCTTGGGGCTTATCATACAAGGAGGTAACCATGCAAGAACTGTACCGCATCGCCGACGTCAACTTCAACCGGGCCCGGGAAGGCCTCCGGGTGGTGGAGGAGGTTCAGCGCTTCGTGCTGGGGGATTCCGTCCGGATCGCGGAGCTCAAGGCGTTGCGGCACCGGCTCTCCGCCC
Organism: Desulforudis sp.; assembly: GCA_014859075.1. GTDB lineage: Bacteria > Bacillota > Desulfotomaculia > Desulfotomaculales > Desulforudaceae > Desulfopertinax. The sequence continues at coordinate 9,515 of JACUUW010000062.1, read as the reverse complement.
TTGAAGAAGACTTTCCCGGCGGTCGGGCCGGTCTTCTGGCGTCCCGGGATATTCCGGGTGATGTGGCGGCGCTGGTTCCCGAGCACCGGATGCGGAAAGACGTTTTCAGCCTGGCGGCGGCCGGATGGAAGCGGGCCCAGGAGGCGGTCCGGGTGCTGGAGGAACTGTCCCGCGGGTTGGACCCCGAACTGGCGTACCGCTTTAAGGAACTGCGCTTTGCCCTTTACGCCGCCGAACGGGAGTCTGCGCTGCACAGCGCCCCGCCTGGACGGGCCGCTGCCTTTGAACGGGTTCGGCTCTACCTGGTGGCCGGGCGCGGCGACACCGAAGGCCGGCCGTTGGCCGAAGTGGTGCGGGCCGCCGTTAAAGGTGGGGCCGGCGCCTTTCAGTTGCGCGAAAAAAACCTCGACACCAGGGAGTTGGTGACGTTGGCCGCTGAACTCCGGGAGATCACCAGCGCGGCCGGCGCCCTTTTCCTGGTCAACGACCGGGCGGACGTGGCCGCCGCCGTGGATGCCGACGGGGTGCACCTGGGTCAGGAGGACCTGCCGTTGGAGGCCGCCCGGCGGCTGCTTGGCCCCGCGAAACTGATCGGGGTGTCGACTCACAGCCCGGCCCAGGCCCGCGAAGCCTGGGAACGGGGTGCGGATTACATCGGTGTCGGACCGGTGTTTCCCACGGTCACCAAGCCGGAGGCCGGCGCCGTTGGGCTTACCCTGGTTTCGCAGGTGGCGGCCGAGATGTCGGTTCCCTTTGTGGCCATCGGGGGTATCGGCCTGTCGAACATCAGGGAGGTGGCCGGCGCGGGCGCCCGGCGGGTGGCCGTGGTGCGCGCGGTGGCCGGGGCGGCTGACGTGACCCGTGCCGCCGCCGAACTTTGTCAAGTGATCTACGAATACTGGGGGGATAGCTGATGAACCAGTTGTTGGCGGCCTGGCAGGGAACAATCACGCCCGAGATGGAACAGGTGGCGCGGGACGAGGGACGGCCCGCGGAATTCATCTTGCAGGGGGTGGCGGCCGGCGGCATCGTCATCCCGGCGAATCGGCGGCGGACGAACCTGAAGGCGGTGGGGATCGGGGCCGGACTTCGGACCAAGGTAAACGCCAACATCGGCACCTCCTCGCAGCAGACCGCTCTGGACGTCCACCTGGCAAAGCTCCGGACGGCTCTGGAAGCCGGTGCCGATGCGGTGATGGACCTGAGCACGGGCGGCGATCTGGACCAGTGCCGGCGGGAGGTTCTGGCCGCGTGCCCGGTGCCGGTGGGCACGGTTCCGATTTACCAGGCGGCCGTCGAGGCCCAGGAACACCACGGGAGTATCGTCGCGATGCAAGAAGACCAGTTATTCGAGGTGGTCGAGCGCCAGGCCCGGGACGGTGTTGACTTTTTCACCATCCACGCCGGGGTGACTCAGGAAAGCCTGGCCAAACTCCGCCGGCAGGGTCGGGTTACCGACATCATCTCCCGGGGCGGCTCCTTTCTGACGGGGTGGATGCTGCACAACGAACGGGAAAACCCTTTCTATGAACAGTTTGACCGGCTGCTGGAAATCTGCCTGACTTACGACGTGGCGCTCAGTCTCGGGGACGGGATGCGGCCGGGCTGTCAGGCCGACGCCACCGACCGGGCGCAGATTGAAGAACTGTTGGTGTTGGGTGAACTCGTCGACCGTTCCCGGGAAATCGGCGTTCAGGTTTTTGTAGAGGGTCCGGGACACGTGACCTTGGACCAGGTGGTGATGAACGTTCAGTTGCAGAAGCGGATCTGCAAAGGCGCACCCTTTTATGTGTTGGGTCCGCTGGTGACCGACGTAGCCCCCGGCTACGACCATATTACGGCCGCCATCGGCGGCGCCGTGGCCGCCATGGCCGGGGCCGATTTCCTCTGTTACGTCACCCCCGCTGAACACTTGGGCCTGCCCACGGTGGAAGACGTCTGGGAGGGCGTCATGGCCACGCGGATCGCCGGGCACGCCGCCGACCTGGTAAAAAAGGTGCCGGGTGCCCGGGAATGGGACGAGGAGATGTCCCGCGCCCGCAAGGCCTTGGACTGGGAAAAGCAGCTCGAACTGGCCATCGACCCCGGGAAGGCGCGGCGCCATTATTCCGAACGAAATCCCGGCGAAAGCACCGCGGGCTGTACCATGTGCGGCGAGTATTGCGCCATGCGGCTGGTCAGCGAGTACCTGGGCAAGGGTTATAAAGAGTGCTGAAGGGCCGCCGGCCGTCAATTAAATTGCATTCTGCTAAAACAACCGTTTTGGGAACATACTGTCTACAGACCAACCGTTTGTCCTCGTAGAGGATTTAGCCGTCCCTTTCCAGAATATCTTGGGGAGGGAAGGATGTGTCGGGCTGATGGCGAACCGGCTCTGTTTTGCTGCCCCTTCTCCGGGGTTTTTTGGTTGTGGGGGAAAACCGAGATGCGGTTAGGGGAAATGGGCGAGGCTGGACTGATCCAAGCGGTTTTCACCCGGCTGGCCGGTGGGCCGGATGTGGTCCGCGGCGTGGGTGAGGATGCCGCCGTCCTGGATCTGGGCGGCGAGCGGCTGGTGTTGTTCACCGTGGATACCCTGGTGGAGGATGTACACTTTCGCCGGGTTTATACTTCTTTTTGCGACCTGGGTTTCAAGGCTCTGGCCGTGAACCTGAGCGATATCGCGGCGATGGGCGGCCGGCCCACGCACGCCGTCGTGAGCCTGGCCGTGCCCGCGGACACCACCGTGGATGACGTCCAGGCGCTGTACGTGGGGTTTCGTGAGGCGGCGGCTGATTACGGGGTGTCCCTGGTCGGGGGTGACACGGTCCGCCACCCGCGGGGGATCGTGGTTACCGTGGCCATGCTGGGCCTGGTGGAGCGTGACCGGGTACTCTACCGGGATGGTGCCGCGCCCGGGGATCTTTTCTACGTTACCGGAAATCTGGGGGCGAGTGCCGCCGGGCTGTATCTGTTTCAGAACCCGGGCTTGAACTGCCCGGTGGGCGTCGCGCGCCGGTTGAAAGAAGCTCATTTGCGCCCGCGACCCCGGGTGGCGGCCGGTATGGCGCTGGCCGCCAGCGGGGCGGTGACCGCCGCCGAGGATATCAGTGACGGCTTGGCGGCGAGTCTTACCCACATCTGTACGGCCAGCGGCGTGGGCTGCCGGTTGGACGCGGCCTCACTGCCCGTGTCACCGGATGCCCTGGAACTGGGCCGGCTGGTTGGAAAGGACCCCCTGGATTGGGTGCTTTCAGGGGGGGAGGACTATGAACTGCTGTTTGCAGTACGTGCGCAAGCCGCCGGCGAATTGGGGAGCAGACTGGCGGCGGCCGGCCAATCCCTGATCCGGATCGGTGAGGCCCTTGTTCCCGGCGAGGGACTTTGGATCGAGGACGCCGAAAGCGGACGGCGGGTATTGGCACCCACCGGTTACGATGCCTTCCGTTAGAAGACCGTCATAATTTCAAAGGAAAAGGGTAAACGTGGTACCAATGCTGGTGACAAAAACGGACTCGGCGGAAAAAACCAGAATATTAGGCGAACGGCTGGGCCGGATCCTGGGTCCGGGGGACATCCTGTGCGTTTACGGCGACCTGGGGGCCGGCAAGACGGTCCTGGCCCAAGGGGTGGCCCGGGGACTCGGCGTCATCGAAAAGGTGACCAGCCCGACTTTCATTCTGATCCAAGAGTACCAGGGGCGGCTTCCATTCTTCCATTTCGATGCGTACCGCCTGGAGGGAGCCGAAGACTTCGCGCTCCTGGGTTACGAAGAGTACTTCTTTGACCGCGGCGTGGTCTTTGTGGAGTGGGCCGACCGGGTTTGGACGGTTTTGCCCGACGAGCGCCTCGACATTTATCTGGAACGGGACGGTGAGAATGGACGGAAGTTCAGGTTCGAACCCCTGGGCGTACGGTACCGCACGCTGGTGCAGGAGTTGAAGAACCGATGAACGTCCTGGGCATCGAGACCTCGGGGCCCGTATGCAGCGTCGGGCTCGCCGGCCCGGAAGGGGTGTTGGCCGAGTGGACGGTTCGCGGACAGAAAATCCACTCGGTCCGGGTGTTGCCGCTGATTGAGGGCGTACTCGACGAGGCCGGCCTATTGATGCCGGAACTGGCCGGAGTGGCCGTTACGTCCGGACCCGGATCGTTTACGGGCCTGCGTATCGGCCTGACCGTAGCCAAGACCCTGGCTCAGGTACTGAACATTCCGGTGGCGGGGATACCCTCGCTGGAGGCCCTGGCCTACCCGCTTTGCGGCGCCGGATCGGTCTGGGTGCTTGTTCCCGCGCGCAAGGACGAGGTTTACGCCGCGTTGTACGATTGCCGCGGGGAGTACCCGGTCGAAGTTTTTCCGCCGGCGTCCCTGGATGTTGACCGTCTGCTCGAGACTGTTTGCAAAACCAAAGAACCGGCGTGTTTCATTGGGGAGGCCGCCGAGATTTATGGCGACCTGCTCCGCCGGGAACTGGGTGACCGCGCCCGCCTTGGCCCCCCGGCCCTTAACTATCCGCGGGGCGCGGTGGTCGCCGGCATGGGCCGGAGGCGGCTGCAGGACGACCGGGGACTGGATGCCTTGACCCTCGTTCCGGATTACATCCGTCCCCCGGCGGCCGAGTTGGTTTGGCAAAAGAAGAACCGGGGGTGAGTGAAGTGGCGGTCCGGAGTCTGCAATCTCCGGAAGTCCGTTTTGACAAAATGGGCTTGCAACACCTGGACCAGGTACTGGACATCGAGGTCCACTCGTTTCCGACGCCCTGGCCCCGGCAGACTTTTGAATTTGAGATCTTTTACAATGACTTGGCGGAGTACATCGTGGCGTTGGTTGGAGCAAAGGTCTGCGGCTACGGGGGAATGTGGATGGTTTTGGACGACGCCCACATCACCAACGTTGCCGTACATCCGGTTCACCGGAGTCAAGGCATCGGCCGGCGCCTGATGCTGGAGCTGATGCGCAGGGCCGTAGCCAGGGGGGCGCGGCGGATGACCCTGGAGGTCCGCCCCTCGAACCACCCGGCCCGTCATCTGTACAAGGACCTCGGGTTTGAGGAACGGGGCGTGCGCCCCAAGTACTACCAGGACAATAACGAGGACGCCATTATCATGTGGAAGGACGACCTGCGTTCGGTGAGGGCTTGACCCATACGGGTGTATGCCCGATCACCCCCAGGGCACAATAACAGTGCGCTTCTTCTAAGACCCCTTTACCCCTGCGTAGGGGGTATTTTTTTGGATTTTCCCGCTATTTACGGAAATATTTACTGCCCCGCGGTTTTTCGGAACTGCGGCAATGAGTGTTACACGCTGTTTTTTAATGATAATAGCTTTAAATGAATCATAATCACTCCATAAGGGGATCCCGTGGAGTTTACGCAAATAGCGTACATGACTGATAATCAAGGGGAACCCTCGGCTGCGGGAGCGGATGGATAATGGTGCTGGTCGTTTATCTGAAGCATAAAAACGAGTCCGGTTTGCCGGAGCTTCTGGCCGGGTTTACCCCGGTGATCGAACCCGTGTCGTCCGGAGAAGTCTTTTTGGAAATGGCCCGGGACGGCATCCGGAATCTGCTGCAAAAAGTAGGGCGGGCCGGCTTCCGGGTGCTGGCCGGCACCGGGGCCAATCCGCTGGTGGCCCGGGCGGCCGTTCTGGCCGGGATCCGGGGGTCGGGCCGGATCCCCGGGCTGGTCCGGATCCCGGTTCCGGAGGGTGGAACGCCTGTTTTCGCGATTTCGCCCGGAATGGAGGCCGTTTTTATTTCGACTTTGCCGGTGGAACTGCTGTGGCCCCTGCCGGCGAAGACGCGTCTGGCGCTCCGGGCCCTGGGCCTGGCCACCGGCGGCGACGTGGCCGGAGTCGGGGAGCAGGAACTGCGGGCGCATTTCGGCGCGCCCGGGGCTCTGATCGCCGCCTACAGCAGGGGCATGGATCCCCGGCGGGTCCGGGCGCTCTACCCGGCGCCCGAACTCTCCCGGCGCTTCACTCTCGGGGGAGTGTCGGACCGCCGGGTCCTGGATGGTGCGCTGTCCGAGGGGGCCCGGCACCTGGCCGCACGGTTGCGGCGGGAAGCCAGGGGTTACCGGCACCTGCGGCTGGAAATCGGGGTGCGGGGAAACCCTGCACGACCGGAGAACGAGCGCCGGTTTCCGGTCCACGTGCCCCCGGACCCCGGGCGGTTGGCCCGGCAGTTGTCATTGCTTCTGGACGGCATCCAGGTCACGGGGCCGGTGGATGAGCTTCGGGTCACGGTCGGCGCGCTCTACCGCCTCGAGCCCGGGCAAGTCGAACTGTTTTCAACGGCCCGGACGACCGGCGGCCTGGAACGGACGGTGGCGGCTTTGGACGACCGGTATCCCGGCCGGCTGACGCGCGGCGGCGCTTTCCGGCCGTGCGCCCGGCGCCGGGAACGGATGCTTGATTTCTACGACCCCTACCGGGGGCGGCTTGTGCCGGGAGGGAGAGACGGTGCCCAGGATCGTTGACCGGCGGGCGGACGTGGCCGCCGATCCGGAGGGACGCCCTCGAAGCTTTGGCTGGGGGCGGGGAAAGCGCCGGGTCAGGCGGATCCTGGACGCCTGGAAAGAAACGGGGCGGTGGTGGGCCGGGGAAACCGAGAAGATATTTTACCGGGTGGAAACTGAGTCCGGCGGGGTCTACGAACTCTACACCGACCGGCAAGACTGGTACCTCTATAAGATCTACGATTAGCAACATAATTACGAACATAATTACGGGGACACCTGCTAAATTATCGGAACAGGTTCCTGGCTCCAAAGGGAGCGGTGTCCCCGGCAGCGACTTTGCGGAGCGCCGCAAACGGCAGTCGTCGATGGTGAGGTCGGCGCTGCAGTCGACGAGGACGCGACGTAACCTTCAGGGAACAACGAACGTAACCGGATCGTGAAGAGGCACTTCAGCAACCTGTACGGATCTCGATCGCAATCCGCAGGAGACGAGCAGCGCCCCGAACCGAGGCGTTTTTGCCGTCGGCGCGGAGCACCAGGAGCAGAGGGGACATCCTCCCGAATAGCTACTTGCTAAAGTTGAAAGATAATGTTGTTTCTGTTGGGAAAGGTGTGGGCTATGTTTGTGCACCTGCACGTCCATTCCCCGTTCTCGTTTTTGGACGGTGCTTCGGGCATCGAGGACCTGGTGGCGGCCGCGGCCCGTTTCGGCATGCCGGCGCTCGCCCTGACCGACCACAACAGCGTCGGCGGTGCGGCGCGGTTTCACCGGGCCTGTACGGCCGCGGGCTTAAAACCCATCCAGGGCGCCGAGATCACCCTGGACGGCGGGTTTCACCTGGTGTTGCTGGCCGACGGCCCGGAAGGGTACGCCAACCTTTGCCGGTTGCTGACGGCCGGTCACCTGGAGCACCCCCGCGGGAACCCCCGGGTGGGTTACAGCACGCTTGGGAAACACAGCCGGGGTCTTTTCGCCCTTTCAGGCTGCCGTCGTGGGGAAGTGCCGGCCCTGCTGCTGGCCCGCCGCCACCGGGAGGCCGAGCGCGCGGCTCTGCGGTACCGCCGGATCTTCGGGCGCCGTTTTTACCTGGAGCTGGTCCAGGATTTTCTGCCCGGCAGCCGCGGCTTGAACTGCCTTTTGGTGGAATTGGGGGAAAAACTCCACCTGGAGACGGTGGCGACCAACAACGTGCACTACGCGGACCGGGACGGTTTCCCGGTGCACGATCTGTTGACCTGTGTCCGTACCGGCACCGGGTTGGAAGCGGTGCATCCCGAGCGCCGCCTGAACGCCGAGAACCACCTGAAGGCCCCGGCGGAGATGCACGCCTTGTTCCGGAACCACCCGCGGGCGCCGGCCAAAACTCTGGAATTGGCGGAGGCTTGCCGCCCGGCCCTGGATATGGAGTGCCGCCGCCGACCCCGCTTTCCGGTTCCGGAAGGGGAGAGCCCGGCGGGGATGCTGCGCCGGCTGACCTATGCCGGGGCCGGCCGCCGCTACGGTCGGCTTTTTGCCGCCGTAACCGCCCGCCTGGAGCACGAGTTGGCGATGATCGAGCGGCTCGAGTACGAGGACTATTTCCTGGTCGCCTGGGACGCCGTGCGCTACGCGGCCGAACAGGGCATCCGCTTCGCCGGCCGCGGCTCGGCGGCCGATTCGGCGGTGGCCTACTGCCTGGGTGTCACCGAGGTCGACTCAGTCGCCCGGGGCCTTTTGTTCGAACGGTTCTTGAGTCCGGAGCGGGCCGAGGCGCCCGACATCGATATCGATTTTGACGCCCGTTACCGGGACCAAGTTTCGGCCTACGTCTGCGCCCGTTACGGCGCCGAGCACACGGCCTGGGTGTGCACTTACAACACCTACCGGGCCCGCGCGGCCGTCCGGGACCTGGGCAAGGTACTCGACTTCCCGGAGGCCGAACTCGACCGCCTGGCCAAGTTGCTGCCCCACGTGCCGGCCGACGGCATCGAGCGGGCGCTGGACTTTTACCCCGAACTGCACGATCCCCTTTTCCGGGAACCGCGCTACCGGGAACTGTACCGGTACTGCGCGGCCGTGGCCGGCTTTCCGCGTTTTCTGGGCACACACCTCGGCGGGGTGATCATCAGCGGTGTGCCGCTGGCCACGGTCACGCCGCTTCAGCGGTCGGCCAAGGGGGTGGTGGTCGCCCAGTTCGACAAGGACGACGTTGAGGATCTGGACCTTTTGAAGTTCGACCTGCTTTCCCTGCGTACGCTGGGGGCCGTGGAGGAGACGGTGGCCGCGGTGCAGGGCAAGGCGCCCGGCTTTGCTTACGACCGGATCCCGGAGGACGATCCCGAGACTTTCGCCATGTTCGGCCGGGGCGAAACGGTGGGGGTGTTCCAGTTGGAGAGCCCGGCCCAGCGCGCGCTGCAGGCCCGGCTGCGGGCCCGGAACATGGAGGACGTAATCGCCGGCGTGGCCCTGATCCGGCCGGGTCCGGTGAAGGGCAACATGGTCGAGCCCTATATCGCCCGGCGGCAGGGGACCGAACCGGTATCCTGCCTCCACCCCCGGCTGGCGCCGATCCTGGAAAAGACTTATGGGGTGGTCCTGTTCCAGGAGCAGGTGCTCGCCATCGCCACCGCGTTGGCCGGTTTCACGCCGGGGGAGGCCGACCGGCTGCGGCGGGCGATCAGCAAACACCGTTCCCAGCGGGACATGGACGCGCTCGGCGCGGAGTTCGTCGCCAAGGCGGCGGCGGGCGGGGTGGCGGAGGATACGGCCCGCGGGATCTTCGACTGTCTCCGGGGCTACGCCGGTTACGGCTTCTGTGAAGCTCACGCCGCCGCCTTCGCGGTGACCGCCTACCGGACGGGCTACCTGGCCCGGCACCACCCCGCGGAGTACTTCGCGGCGCTCCTGTCCAACCAGCCCCTGGGCTACTACAGCCCGCGCACGCTCTGCACGGTGGCCCGAAGCCGCGGGGTGGGGCTGCTCCCGCCGGACGTAAACCGGAGCGGGGCGCGGTTCACGGTGGAAGAGGGCGATATCCGCGTGCCGCTGTCACAGGTCCGGGGGATGGCCGCGCGCGACCTGGAGGTCAA
>JACUUW010000061.1 GCA_014859075.1 Desulforudis sp. | reverse complement strand
GCCTGGAGCCTGGGCATCGTCGGTCCGACTTTGAGGGCCAGCGGCTGGGCGTGGGACGCCCGTTCGCTGGGGTACGCCGCTTACGGCGAGCTCGGGTTTGAGCCGGTGGTCGAAAACGACGGCGACAGCCACGCGCGGGCCATGGTCCGGGCCCGGGAGGTGCTCCAGTCGCACGAACTGGTCGTGAAGGCGCTCGACAACCTCCCGGAAGGTGAACTCTCGGTGATGGTGAAGGGCCTTTTCCCGAACGGCGAGGCGGTCATGCGGGTGGAACAACCCCGCGGAGAATTGTTCGAGTATGGGCGGGGGAACGGTACCCAACACCTGGAGCGGCTGAAAGTGCGCACTCCGACCTTTTCGAATATTCCGGCGTTGCTGGTCATGCTCCCTGGATGTGAAATCGCCGACGTACCAGTAATCGTTCTCTCCATCGACCCGTGCATCGCCTGCACGGAAAGGTAGTGAACAACTAACGGGGGTGCACGAATGCCTTGGATGCTTCGCAACATATTTCGTAACATTCTCGGCCTACCGGCAACAAGAAAATATCCTTTCGAACCAGTGCATTACCATCATGGCGTCCGCGGCCGACTGCAAATCGACCTGGCACGGTGCGTCTTCTGCGGTATGTGTGAGCTTATTTGTCCGGCCAAGGCCATAACCAAATACGGCTCCAAGAAGGATCCTGACGTCACCATCCACTACAACCCGTTCGCCTGCATTTACTGTGCCCGTTGTGCCGAAATGTGCCCATCGTGCGCGATCTACGTGCACGAACAACATACGTTGCCCGCGGACCGGAAGATCACGTACGGCCGCGAGGACATCCCGTTCAGCGAGGACGAGTTGCCCTGACCGGCGTCGGGCCTTGAGTAATGTCCGTGAAAGGGCCGTCAAGGCCCTTTTGGGCTTTAGGGGCCTTTATGGTTAGGGAAACGGTTTTGGGATCGGGCTGATCCGGGGCAGGATAATGGGTGGGCGGCGCGAAGTAATGTGGTGACTGATTTGCGGAAGCGGGGAGGACTGTCCATGTGCGTGCAGAGTCCTTGGGAGAAGGCCCTTGAGTTTCACGGACACGTGTGCCCGGGGTTGGTGCTGGGTTTCCGGGCCGCCGAAATCGGCCTGCGGGAGCTCGGCCTTGAGTTCGCGGCCGGCCATGGCGCCGGCCTGGTCTGCGTGGCGGAAAACCGGGCCTGCGCGGTAGACGCTGTTCAGGCTGTCACCGGGTGCACGCTGGGGAAGGCCAACCTGGTGGTTCACGACTACGGCAAGCAGGTGTTCACTTTCGCCCGCCGGGACACCGGCGCGGCTGTACGGGTGGCCTTGAGACCTTTCGACTTCGGTCTCGGCGAACTGCGCACGTTGCAGGAGGAGGTGCTCGCGGGGGGCGGTGAGCCGGTCCGAAAGGCGTTTGCCCGGAAGCGTGAGGAGATCTCCGACCGGCTGATCGAACTGCCCGAGGATGAGTTGTTTGTGGTGCGGCCGGTGGCGGTTGACCTGCCGCCTGTTCAGCGGGTAAAGACGATGCGGGTGTGTGCGGCCTGCGGGGAGGGCGTTTTCGCCGAAACGGCCGGGGAGCGGGACGGACGGGTGTTCTGCCCGCCTTGCGCGGGAGACTGATGGCGGGGGAGATGTAGATGCCCAAGGCGTCACGGGGGGAAAAAGCCCGGCGTGACCAGGGTGGGGATAAGGGTAAAGGTGACAAAGTCCGGGACGGCCGGGACGAGGCCAAGGAGCAGGGTGCGGCCAAGGCGTCCGTGGACCCGGACAAGCGCCCACGCATGGGTCCCGGCGCGCGGATCGTGGGCATGCTGGTCAACCCGGGAATGACGCTGGATGAGGTGATCAGTCGGCCGCGGGCGTTGCCGGCGGCGGCACTTTTACTCGTGATCAACGTGTTCCTGACGGCGGCCATCCTGGACAAGATTCACCAGCACGCGCTCTGGCTGGTCGAACATCACCCGCCGCCGCAGATTCCGGCGGAGGAATTGGGCCAGTTCGCCGAGCAGGCGTCGGTGATTGCTTCCAGCGGGGCAATTGTCGGTCCGCTTATCACCTGGTTCATGGTCGCCCTGATCCTGCGGATTCTGGGGAGCGGCCGGGGGCAAGTGGTCACGTTCGGCCTGCTGTTCAACGTGGCCGTGTTCGCCATGGTGCCGCACATGATCGGGCTTTACCTGGAATCGGTGGTAAAGTTCTTTGCCGATCCATTCCGGTTGGACTTCCTGCACCTGAGCATGAGCCTGGCCTACCTGGTGCCTGGTGCTGAGCTTTCGCGGGCCTTTCCGCTTCTGAACGCCATCAATCCGTTCACCATCTGGGGGTTGGTGCTGGCGGCCATGGGCGGGGCCAGGGTCTTAAAGCGCAATTTCGCCCGGGTGGCGGTGCCGCTCTTGGGCCTGTGGTTTTTGTTCGCCCTGTTGCAGAGCTTTTCTTACCGGGGACCGGGTTTCTGAGAACCCCGTCTACCAATCCGGACGGCAGGGCGGCGAGCGCGCTCTGCCTTCGCCATCCCATATCCCCGGCGCGGTCGGAAGGGGGCGGGGCAGGAATAAATATCGGATAAATGACTAAGCATTAAGGCAAATACTTGTGACGAGGAGATCCGGTCGAGATGAATGTGGCCTTGTTCACTGACAGCTACCGTCCGTATACCAGCGGGGTCGTCCGTTCCATCGAGACAATCAGTCAGGAGTTGCACGCCCTGGGAAACCGGGTGTTCATTTTCGCGCCGCGCTACGGCCCGTCGCAGAGCCGGGAAGAGTCGATCTACCGGTTTTACTCCCTGCCCTCGCCGACCAACCCGGAGTACAACATCGCCATACCTATTTCCCTGCGGTTGAAGCAGACGCTCAAGCGGAACAAGGTTGACATCATCCACGTCCACTCCCCGTTCATGCTCGGCCGGCTGGGCGCCCACTGCGCCCGTGACCTCGGCCTGCCGCTGGTCTTCACCTACCACACGCTGTACGACCACTACGTGCACTACCTGCCGGTGGCCCGGAGCCTGACCCGGAAAGTGACCCAGAAGCTCTGCGTCCAGTTCTGCAACCGCTGCAATATGGTACTGGTGCCCACCTGGGTGATCGGGGACTACATCCGGGAGCTGGGGGTGGACGTGCCGGTCACCAAGCTTCCGACCGGGATCAGGATCGAGGATTTCACGGGCGGAGACCGGGAGTGGCTGCGGGCGCGGTTCGGGATCGACGCGGGGGAACGGGTGCTTTTGTTCGTGGGCCGGCTGGGCCAGGAGAAAAACCTGGACTTCTTGTTGCGGGCCTACCGGCTGATCCTGGAGGCGACGCCGCAGGTACCGACGCGGTTGGTGCTGGTGGGTGGGGGGCCGGAAACCGGGCATCTCCGGAACCGGGCCGATGCCTTGGGGCTTGGAAACCGGGTGGTGTTTACGGGGCCGGTGCCGACTGTCGATGTCGTGCACTGTTACGCCGGCGCCGATATATTCGTGTTTTCCTCGGTGACCGAAACCCAGGGTCTGGTGGTGGGCGAAGCCAAGGCGGCCGGTCTGCCGGCCGTGGCCGTAAATGCTTTCGGAGTGCGGGAAATGGTGAATCACGGTGAAGACGGTTTTCTCACGCCCCTGGACGAAACGGCGTTTGCGGAGAGCGTAAAACTTCTGCTGACCAATCGCGAACTCCACCGGCGCATGGCCCGCACCGCGCGGGAAAAAGCACAGGAACTGTCGCCGAAGGTACTCGGTAAACGGTTGGAGAATATCTATCGGGCACTGATCGAAAACAACACCCGCGACAGTCTGTGGGTCCGGCGGACGAACTGGGGGTAGCCGATGAAGCTTGACGTAAGTATCCTGGACAGTATCGTCAACAACACGATCGCAGTCATTGAAGACAGCAAAGGCCAGATTCTGGAAATTGCCGAACATGCAGTGACCGAAGTCGAGCGGGTGCAGGCTGAACTGGATGAAGTGCAGCGGGAGGCCGCCCAGATTATCCAAAAGGTTGACGAGACCGACCAGAAGTACAAGCAGTCGCGGCTGCGACTGATGGAAGTGAGCAAGGACTTTAGGCGCTTCACCGAGGCGGACATTAAGGCGGCGTACGAACGCGCCCAGGAGTTGCAGATCGCCCTGGTGAAGCTCGGGGAGCGGGAGAAGTCGCTCCGGTACCGCCGTGACCACCTGGAACGGAGTTTCAAACGGCTGATGGCCACGCGGCAGAAGGCCGAGTCGTTGGTATCCCAGGTGGCGATTGTTCTCAACTATCTGGGGAGCGACCTGCGGGATTTGAGCGGGCACCTGGACGAGATCATGCAGTCGGAAAAAATGCGCTTCCACATCATTGAGACGATGGAAGAGGAACGGCGGCGGGTGGCAAGGGAGATCCACGACGGCCCGGCCCAGTCCATGGCCAACCTGGCCATGCGTACCGACTACTGCCTGCGCCTGCTGGAGGTGGAGCCGGAGTCGCTGGGGTCCGAAATGCAGCTCCTGCAGTTATTGGTTCGCGACTGCCTGGCCGAGGTGCGTCAGATCATGTTCGATCTGCGACCGATGGTGCTGGACGACCTGGGACTTATGCCGGCGCTGAAGAAGTATCTGGAGCAGTTCAGGGGCCGCCACGGCCTGGAGGTTGAACTCCAGTGTCTGGGTGCCGAACAGCGGCTGCACCGGACGTCCGAGGTGGCGCTTTTCCGCGTGGTGCAGGAGGCCCTGAACAACGTATTGAAACACGCCGGGCCATGCCAGGCGCTGGTAAAAATCGAATTCTTGGCCGATCGATTCAACCTTCTGCTCAGGGATAACGGCAGAGGGTTTAATGTATCGGAGGTATTGGACGATAAGGGGAGTGAGCGGTTCGGATTGACCGGGATTCGCGAGCGCGTGCGGCTGTTGGGCGGTGAAGTGCGGTTCTTTTCGGTGCCGGGGACCGGAACCACCGTAATAGTTTCGGTGCCGCTGGGGTAAAGGGGGAAAACGGAATGAGCGAAATCGGGGTGCTGATTGTGGACGACCACGCGTTGATCCGCGAAGGGCTCCGCAAGGTTCTGTCGCTGGAGAGGCAGATCAACGTGGTCGGGGAAGCAGCCACCGGGGAAGAGGCCGTGGATCTGATCGCGGCTCATCCGGTGGACGTCGTGCTTCTGGACATCAACCTGCCGGGGATGAACGGGATGGAGACCTGCCGGGCGATCAAGCGGGATCACCCGGACACCGAGGTGATTGCCCTGACCATTCACGACCAGGACGAGTACCTGTTCGAAATGATCCGGTCGGGGGTGTCCGGTTACTTGTTGAAAGACATCAATCCGGAACTGTTGGTCGACACTATTCTGCGGGTGGCCGAAGGGGAGTCGTTCATCCCGCCGGCACTGATGGCCAAAGTGATGGCCGAGTTCGGGCGGCTGACCGGCGCGCCCCGGCCGCAATTCGAGCAGCTTACCCAGCGGGAGGTCGAAGTACTCCGCCTGGTGGCGGCCGCGAAGAGCAACCGTGAAATCGCCCAAACGCTGTACATCAGTGAAAAGACGGTCAAGAATCACCTGACGAATATCTTTCAGAAAATCGAGGTGAACGACCGGACCCAGGCCGCCCTTTACGCCATCCGGCACAAAATCGCCAAAGTGTAGGCAGGGGCCGTCGCGACCCGGTTTCCGGTTTACGCTTGTTCTTCCACCGCCTCGTGATACGAAAACCCGATCACACTCGGGCCGACGTGGGCGCCGACCACGCTGCCCACGCGGGCGGTCAGGCTGGGACCGAAACCGACCCGGTCGGCCAGCGTGGTCTTCAATTCCTCAAACAAGGCGGGCGAGTTCCCGTGAACCACGCCGTACTGCAGCCGTCCGGCGGACGCCGCCTCGCCCAGGAGCGCGGCCAGCCGCTCCAAGCCCTTCGCCCGGCCCCGTACCTTTTCAAACGGGCACACCAGTCCGTCGCCCAGCGTCAGTAAAGGCTTGATGTTCAGAAGCGTGCCCAGAAAGGCCTGGGCCCGGCCGATCCGTCCGCCACGCTGCAGATAGTCCAGCGTGTCCACCAAAAAAAAGGTCCGGGTGGTGGACAGAATCCGGTTGACCAGCGCCAGGATTTCTTCCCGGTTGCGTCCGGACTGCGCCGCCCGGGCCGCGGCCAGTACGGCCATGCCCAGCGGAAGGCTGGCCCCCTTGGAGTCGACCACGTCGATGGATGAGTCGGGTAGCAGGGCGCGGGCCGCCTGGGCCGAATGCACCGTGCCGCTCAAGGCCGCCGAGATGTGGATCGAAATGATCTGGTCGCCCTGGGCGTTCCAGGGCTTGTACACCTCCAGGAATTCGGCCGGGGAGGGCTGCGAGGTTGATGCGGGCGTCTCGGCCAGCCGCTCGTAAAACCGGTCCAGGGTGATGTCGAGGCCGTCGCGGTAGGCCTCATCGTCGCTGAAGATCACCTTCAGCGGCACTGCGGTGATGTTGTGACGTTCCACCAGCGCCGACGGCAGGTCTGCGGTGCTGTCGGTGACAATTCGAATCTGTCCCATAGCTCTCACTCCACAGAAATAATGAAGTAGTACAGGGGTTGTCCCCCGTAGTACAGCTCAAAATCGTTGTCCGGGAACTGCGCGGTAAACCGGGTCACAAGCTCCTCGGCGTCGGCCGTGCTCACCTCCTTGCCGTGGTAGAGAGTGACCAGCGCCCCGGGGAAGGCGAGCGCGGCGATCACGTTTTCGATCACCTGGGCCAGGGTTTCGCCTTGGACCAACCTGTCTTCGGCCAGGCCGACGAACTCTCCCTGTGTTACCTGCAACCCGTCTATCTCGGCGTCGCGCACCGCCCGGGTTACCTCGCCCGTCAACACGGCGCGGGACACCTCCATCTTGGCGAAGTTGCTGTCCAGGTCGGCGTCGGGCACGAAGGCCAGCATGGCGGCCAGACCCTGCGGAACGGTGTGCGTCGGCACCACCCGTATCTCTTTTCGGGAGAGCGCCTGGACCTGCTGAGCGGCCAGGATGATGTTGCCGTTGTTGGGCAGGATGAGCACCCGGTCGGCGGGGGTGCGCTCGACTGCCCGCAGGATTTCCTCGGTGCTCGGGTTCATGGTCTGCCGGCCGTCGACGATGATGTCCACGCCCAGGCTTTCGAAGATCTTGGTGAGGCCCTCGCCGGAGACCACCGAGACGACGCCGAGCGGCTTGTTCGGGCGCTGCATCTCGACGTGCTGATCGCGCATATTGTTAATGTGTACTTCGTGGAGGGTGCCTTGTTTCACGGCGATCTCCAGAACGGTGCCCGGATGGTTGGTGTGGATGTGCACCTTCAGGGTCTCGCCGTTGCCGACGACCATCAGACAGTCCCCCATGTCGCGCAGCTTTTCGCGGAGGTCGCCGGTCTCCGGCCCCGGTCCGCGGACCAGGAACTCGGTGCAGTACAGGAACTTGATATCGTCCAGCTCTCCCAGGCGCGGCGCCGTGAGTTCGTCCCGCTCGAAGTCAAGCGGGAAGGTGAGCAGTTCGTCCTGCCGGAACCGGCGGAAGACCTGCAGCATTCCTTCAAGGATGACCAGGAAGCCCTGGCCGCCGGCGTCCACTACACCCGCCTTTTTCAATACGGGCAGGAGTTCCGGGGTTATGGCCAGGGTCTCGACGGCTTTCCGGTAGGTGTAGATGCTGAGGCGGCGCAGGTCACTACTGCGCGAAGCGGCATAGCGGGCCGCTTCGGCGGCGCTCCGGGCCACGGTGAGGATGGTGCCCTCCACCGGGTCGCTCAACGCCCGGTAGGCGTAATCCACGCCCAGTTCAAGCGCGTCGGCGATGTCCTGCGCGCCGGCCCGCTCCTTGCCGGCCAGCGAAACGGCGAACCCCTGGAGAATCTGGGAAAGGATGACACCCGAGTTGCCGCGGGCGCCGCGCAACGCCCCACGGGCGACCGCCCCGGTGACGGCGCCGAGTGACTCGTCGGTTACCTCGCCCAGTTCCTGCAGGGCGACCATGAAGGTCAGGTACATGTTGGTCCCGGTGTCGCCGTCGGGCACCGGAAAGACGTTCAGGCGGTCAATTTCTTTGCGCAAGCGGGCCAGTCGCGCCGCGCCGGCGACGAGCACTTCCTGCAGCTGCGCACTCTCGAGGTACTGCACTGGTCCTTCTCCTTTCGCCACGTGCGCCCCGCATAGAATTCGACGACGGTTTCAGCTAATCCTGCAAATTTGGGCGTTTGATACGCACGCTACCCAATTATTCCAGAATACACTCGTTTTTCGAGGAATTTATTGCCAACACTCCAACCCACAGCCGCAAATGATTGGACCCCCCAGTCAACGTTGTGGCGGACGCTGGTGCTCCAGGCTGTTTGCTTTCCTGATTTCTTATATAATAAGGTATAAAAAGTTATGACACTCAGGGGCAAGACAGGGGGGAAGACAGGGGGACGGTTCTCCTGTCTCAGGGGAGGCGGCGAAGAAGACAGAGGGATAGAGGACACGGGGTCAGGCCCCTAAGTTAAGGCTTAGTGGAGGAGGTTGAGCATTTGGCGGTAGGTCGCGGGGAACTGGAGCGGGCGGTGCTGGTGGGTGTGGAGTTGACCGAGGTGACCGCCGAGGAGGCGCGGGAAAGCCTGGAAGAGTTGGCGCGGTTGGCCGAAACCGCGGGCGCGGTCGTGGTGGGGCGCGCCTGGCAGAAGCGGACACGGCCGGATCCGGCCTGTTTCATCGGTCGCGGCAAGGCCGAAGAGCTTGCGGCGCTCTGCGCGGACCTTGGAGCCGGCCTGCTGCTCCTGGACCAGGACCTGTCCCCGGCGCAGGCGCGAAACCTCGAGAAATTGATCGGAGTGAAGGTGCTGGACCGGACGCAGCTCATCCTGGACATCTTCGCCGGGCGGGCCCGCACCCGCGAGGGCAAGCTGCAGGTGGAACTGGCCCAGTTGAATTACCTCCTGCCGCGGCTGACCGGACTGGGCACCGAACTCTCGCGGCTGGGCGGCGGCATCGGCACCCGGGGACCGGGCGAGACCAAGCTCGAGACCGACCGGCGGCGGATCCGGCAGCGGATCGCCGACCTGCAGCGCGAACTGGCCGAGGTCCGGCGGCAGCGCCGGCTCTTGCGCCGGAGCCGAAAGGCGGTGCCCGTGCCGGTGATCGCCTTGGTCGGGTACACCAACGCCGGGAAATCGTCGCTTCTCAACGCGCTTACCGGCGCCGGCGTGCTGGTGGAGGACCGGCTGTTCGCCACCCTGGACCCCACGAGCCGGCAGTTGCGTCTGCCGACCAATGAGACCGTGGTGCTCACCGACACGGTCGGGTTCATCCGCCATCTGCCGCACCACCTGGTGGCCGCCTTCCGCGCCACCCTGGAAGAAGTGGGCGAGGCCGACCTTCTGCTTCACGTGGTGGACGCCGGCCACCCCGCGTACCTGTCCCATATCGAAACGGTCGACGGGGTGCTCGCAGCCCTGGGTGCCGGGGACAAGCCGCACTTGTTGGTGCTGAACAAGACCGACCTGGGCGCACCGGACCCGATGGAAACGGCGGGGCGGGAGACGGTGGCCGTCTCGGCGCGAACCGGGGCCGGCCTGGATCACCTGAAGGAGGCGGTCGCGGCGGCGCTGGCCGACCGCCGGGTGCGGGAGCGCTTCTTTGTTCCCTACGCGCGGGCGCATCTGGTATCGCTGTTGCACGAACAGGGCCTGGTCCTGGCCGAGGAACACGGGGCCGACGGCGTCACCCTGGAGGTGGAACTGCCGGCCGCCTGGGCCCGGCGCATTGCCGCGCGGCTGGCTCCGAACCAGACAATTTCTTGACTTTTGGCGTGTTTTCCGCTAAGATGATTAGATGAGCGGGATGTAGCTCAGCTTGGTAGAGCGCACGGTTCGGGACCGTGAGGCC
>JACUUW010000060.1 GCA_014859075.1 Desulforudis sp. | reverse complement strand
CTAACTTACTAACTTATTAACTTATTGATGTACTCCGATACCTGGCACCGACAATGGTCGTCAATAAGTAAATAAGTTAGTGCCTGGCACAGATCGGGGTGATCTCGGCATAGTAGGGGAGGTGGTCGGACGCCTGGGTGTCCACGGTCCCCGAGGCCAGGCTCCGCCAGTGTGGGGAGACAAAGACGTAGTCGATCCGGGCGGTGGGGTTGATGGAGGGAAAGGTAAGGTCCCCTTCGGGGTTGGTGGAGGTGTCGGTCAGGGTGCGCAGCACCGGCGCCAGTTCCGGGGTGCCAGGGCGGCAGTTGAAGTCGCCGGCCAGGATGAGCGGTCCGTCAAGGTCACCCGCCACCGCGAGCAGGCGGGCGATCTGTTGCCGGCGGGCTTCGGCGCTGAGTCCCAGGTGGACACAAAGAAAGTGGGCTTCCCCGTCCCCGATCCTGATCCCGGCGGTCACCAGACCGCGCGGCTCACCCGGTCCCGGCAGGAAGTGGCAGCGGCGGAACGATATTGGATGGCGGCTGAGCATTGCGTTTCCGTAGAATCCAAAAATCCACCACCCGATTGTACCGCAGAACTCGTAACGCATGTCCAGCAGGCGGCCCAGCCGCCGGGCCTGGTGTGTCAGGCCGGAACGCCACCGGCGGCGATCGACCTCCTGCACGGCCACCAGGTCGGCCCCCGTATGGCCGATCACCCCGGCAATCCGCTCCAGGGAGACGCTCCCGTCCGTTCCCCGGCCGTGTTGAATGTTGTAGGTGAGTATTTTCATTAATAACTATTTTATACCGGAGGCCTCTTTTTTCGTCTCGTTTTCGGACCATTCCCGCACGGCTAGTTTCTCACGGAAGCGGCCCAGGATCTTTAGGGCCTCGCGGCCGAAGAACAGGCAGAAAACAGCGTTGCCCAGGGCATGGGCCGTGTCAAACCCGAAACTGAGGACCTGTACGGCCAGGAAAGACTCCAGGGAGAGCGGGTGAAACGCCGAAGTCCAGACCCAGAGGTTTACCAGCCAGCCGAAAAGATAACCCCAGACCAACCCAAAGCCGGCCAGCACAAACGGAAGCCTAATGGACAAAATACGGCGCAGCGCTCCCGCCGAAGCCCCGGCCAAGCCCCAGCCGAGCATTTGCCAGGGGGTCCAGGGTCCCTGTCCCAGAAAGAAGTTCGATAGCGCGCCGGCGGTGGCACCCACCGAAAACCCGGCCCACGGGCCGAAAGCGACCCCGGAAACAATGGTGAGAAAAGTGGTGGGTTGGAAGCCGGGTAAACCGGCAAACGGCAACCGGGCGGCGGCGGTCAGGGCCGCCAGCGTGGCCACCAGCGCCAATTCACGCGTTGACGACCGGCGTCGTTCCACGAGGACGAAGCCGGCCAGGAGCAACCCGACCACGAGCAGGGCGGCGAAAACCCCCCAGTTCAGCCGTTCCCCGGCGGCCGCGAGAAGGGCGACAGCCACCAGTGCCGCCGTCATGACCGCCGGCGGCAGCCACCGCCACCTAGCGAACGGCGGCCGCACGACACTTTGCCTCCAGCCAACGTTCCGCGTCCACGGCCGTATACACGGGTGCAATACCGGTAAACAACCGGCCGATCTGGGAATTGTAGAACAGCGCCCCGTCCAGCACCGCCGGCAGGGCCCCTTGGCCGGACGTCCGGCCCCCGGACACCACCACCGCCTCCCCGGCCCATTCGGCCGCGAAATCGATGTCGTGAGTGGCCAAAACCACCGTATGTCCCTGCGACTGCAGGTCCTTCAGGGTACGTCCCAGCCTGGCCTTCCAGGCGGGGTCCAGTCCCCTGGTCGGCTCATCCAGAAGCAGTACCTCCGGATCGGCCGCCAGCAACGCACCAAGGGCCGCCACTTGGCGCTCCCCGACGCTGAGGTCGCGTGGATTGGCATCCCGGAACGGCTCAAGACCCAAGAGGCCGACCACCCGGTCCACCGTTTCCGGCCGTCCACCCAGCTGACGCACGGAAAACTGCAGTTCCCCGAGCACCGTGTCGCGGAGCAAATAGTCCTGAGGGTTCTGGGCCAGGTAGGCCACCCGCCGCGCCATCCGGGCCGCATTCTCGGTACGGGTGTCCCGTCCGAGGACGGTCACCTTGCCCCGGCTCGGCCGGAGCAGTCCGGCGAGGTGCTTCAAGACCGTGGTCTTGCCCGCCCCGTTCGCGCCGAAGACGGCCACCAGCCGCCCCCGGGGCACCTGCCAGGTGCAATCGTGCAGGGCTTCCAGACCGCCAGGGTAAACGTACCACACCTTTTCCAGGCTGGCCGCCGGTTCAACCGGTCCCGCCGCCACGTCCGGGCCGGCGGGGGGTTTTTCGGGCGCTCCGTCCAGGGTACGGAGAATACGCCGCCCCTCCCGCACCGTCAGCGGCGGGCTGGAAAACCCGGCCCGGGCAAAAACCCGCGTCATCGCCGGCACAAACGGCAGGTTCCGGGCCGTGGCCGCCGCGGCCACTTCGGCGGGCGGCCCGTCCAGGACCACCTCGCCTCCTTCCATCAGCACCACCCGGTCGGCCAGATGAAAGCAGCGTTCCAGGCGGTGTTCGATCAACACGACGGTCAGGCCCAGTTCTTCGTTGAGGCGCCGCAAGGTGTGCAGGAAGTCCTCGGCGGCCCCCGGGTCGAGCTGCGAAGTCGGCTCGTCCAAGACCAGCACCCGCGGGCGCATGGCCAGGACGGCCGCCAGGCAGACCTTCTGCTGCTGCCCGCCGGAAAGAGCGTGCACCCGGGCGTGGCGCAGGTGCCCCAAACCCACGAAGTCAAGCGTTTCGGCCACCCGCCGCCGCATCTCGTTCAGCTCCAGACCCAGGTTCTCCAGGCCGAAGACCAGCTCGCGCTCCACGGTGGTGGCGACCAGCTGTTTCTCCGGGTCCTGGAAGACGATGCCCACCGTGCGGGCTAACTCCCGCGGGGCGATGGTGTCCAGGTCACGCCCGCCGTAGCGGACGCGCCCGCCGAACGTGCCCCCGTGGAACCGGGGCAACAGACCGGCCAGCGCCCGCCCCAGGGACGACTTCCCGCCGCCGGACGGCCCGACGACCAGCAGGAATTCCCCTTCGCGCACCCGGAGATTCACCCGGTGCAAGGCCGGGCGGCCTTCTGTGGGGTAACGGTAGTTCAGATTTTGGACCGTAACCAGGGCCAACGGGTCCACCCCCACTGCAGTAAGACCGGAACCAGAAGCGCCGGTACCAGGAGAACCAATGGCATTACGGCCTCCCGCCGGAGCGGTGCGTCCAGCGCCGGATAGAAATTATAGGCGGCCGCGCCGGAAATCAAAGCCGCCGCGCCGGCGGTTACGGCCAGCAGTACACCGGCCAGGGCCAACCGATCCCGGGGCCGCCAGCATTCGGAAGAATAAGAAGTGCGGGGTCCGCACCCGAAGCCCCGGGCGTGCATACTCTCGGCGATCTCCAGGGCCCGTTCCAGGGAGGACACCAACATCCCTTTGGCCACCGTGAGTCGACTGGAAAACCGGGAGACACAGGAACCGGCCTCGAAGTCCACTCCGCGGGCCGTCTGGGCCTCCCGGATCCGGGAGTAGTCTTCCAGCAGGGTCGGATATACGCGCAGCGCCAGCAGGAAGACGACAGCGGCCCGCGGGACGCAGCGGCTGAACAGGTTGAACATTCGGTCCGGGTTGAGCGCGGCACTGTACACCAGGAAAGCGGTTAGGATCACCAACAGGCGCAGGCCCATGGCCAGTGCGAAGCCTACGGCCTCCAACGAAACCCGCAACGTCCCCAGAACCGGTACGGAGGGGCCCCGCCAGAGCACCGTGGCCCCTTCCGGCGCCACCAACGGATTGACCACCAGAATCACAGCCACGATCGGCAGGCAAAACCAAAACACTCCGGCGGCGTCCTTAAGGATGCACAGACGCGCCAGGGTCGCCAGGCAAACCGCCAGAAGTCCGGCCAGGTACAACGGGTGGCTGAATGCCAACGCCAGCAGGACGGTGCCTGCCGTAAAGGCACAAATTACGACCGGGTGCAGTGTCTGCAGGAACAGACCCCTTTCGCGGTAGAGCAAAGCTCGAGAGCCCCCTCTGCAGCGCTTAGTGACCCACGCATTCTTCCAAGAACAGGAGCCAGGCGGCCGGCATCCGGGGCGCCGGCGTTAGAGCACCGGTGACCATGACCACCAACCAGGCCGGGCCGGCAGGGGTGAGTGTGCCCGCTGTCGGACCGCCCGCGGGGACATCCGCAACGTGATCCGAAACCGCCAGCCGTTCCCAAAAGGGCGTCCCGGCTTGCAGGTCGGCGAGGGCCAGTACGGCCGAACGGGTCGAAAAAAGGTTGGCGTCAAACCCGGCGGCGTAGCTGAAACAACCGTCGTTCCCCTGCAGTGCGAGCACGGCGGTGACCGGATTTCCGGCCCGTTTCGTCCATTCCGGGCCGGTCGGGTTCAGTCCCAGGGCTACCAGGGACTGGATCACCACCGCACTGGAATCGGCGGTGGTTTCCAGGCCCCAGCCACCGAAACCGCCGGTGACCTCCGACTGAACCCCAGCCAGGTAGCGAAGCGCCCGGTCCACCGCCGGATCGTCCACACAGTCCAGGGCGGCGAAGGCCAGGAGGGCCATCGCGGTCATATCCACGTCCGAGTCTTCCACATCGGTCCCATAGGAAAAACCCCCGTCCGGGTGCTGCCGGGCGGCCAGCCAGTCACAGGCCCGTTCCGGTGCCGGCATTGCCGTGCCGGACGCCCCCAGGGCGATCATCGCCCAAACGTGAGCGTTTACCAGTTCGGTACCGCTCCCGTCGATGCAGTCCGCAAACTTGCCGTCGGCCTGCCGGCTCGCCGCCAGCCGGCGGGCCAATTCATCCACCGCCGGAGCGGTCGGTCCGTCTTCGGCCAACACCGCCAGCAGGGCGAGCGCATAGTCCGTGGTCGGACCGTCCGGCGCCAACCCTTCGACGAAAGCGTCCACCCCCGTTCGTGGTTCGTACCCGGCGGCACGCAGAGTGACGGCGATCCAGGGGGAGTAATCCTCACGGACTTCAACCTTCTGCAGGGCGGCCGCCCCCCGAGCCAGAGCCGCCTCCAACCCGGGCGCGGCACGAGCCGCCGGTGGAACACTTGCGGCCAGCAGCAGAAACACGGCAACGACCGGCACCCACCGGCACAAGGACCTCAAACCCAGTTTCACGCCTACCACCTCGTCATTTAGTCAATGTTCCTCGGTTATTCCCGCCTACGGCACCGGCACCACCGCACCAGGTGCCATGACCAAAGCAAACGCGCCGCGACACCGGGTAGGCTCCTGGACCAGAAGTTCGACCGCCTCGGTTACCCCGGCCCGGTCGGTGCCGGTCACCACGAACAGCGGGGCCCGGTCGCCGGGGCCCGCCCCGGCCGCCCAGAATGCACCCGTTCCGGCGCCGTAGCGTCCTACTTCCCGGCCCTCCGTGTTCAGCCGGACAATCCCACCCGGAACAAAGCGCAGGTAGAAACCGGACCTCAAGCCCCGGTCGTTGAACCGGGCCAGGACGGCAAGGGCGCTCAGTTCCTCCCAGGCGCCGACCACCAAAGTCGGGCACTCCCGCCCCTCGACAAGGTCTAGGTTCAGCGGAGCGGCCCGCAGGTCCGTCACCCCACACTCCCGCAGCAGAGCCTCCAGCCGTTTGGCCTCGGCCGCATACCCCGGCGCATACAGGATCAACCCGCCGCCCGCCGCTGACCCGTAACTGTTGACAAACGGCTGCGGGAATGCACCGACCACCGCGGTCGCCATCTGTGCCGCACCCCAGTCCTGGTAGTCCCACCAGATGAAATCACCCGACCCGGGCCGGTACTGGGCCGGACCGACCGCGGCCGCCACCCCGTTGACCCAGTAAAGCCAGTCTTTTGACTCCCGGCCGGCAGTACGGCCTGCGTACCCGGAAATCAGGCCGTCCAGGCCGCTCACGAAGGCGCCGCCGTAGGCCGTCTGTACGTCCAGATGCCGTTTCAATATGTCCAGCACCGTATCGCCCGACTCCAGACCGACCTCCCGCGAAAACAATGCCTTACGGCCGTATTCCTGGGTGACGTGCAGAAACACCCGGTCGCCGGCCCCGCTTGCCGGCCCGGAAACCCGGGGGAGAGGCCCCCCGGACTCTGCGGACTGTTCCAGCCGCGACGCGTTCGGCCCAAAGCCTTTATCGCCGGTGTCAAGTTGACCGGGTTCACCTTCATCATCCGCCCCCGGGGTGACACTTCCGGCCTCGGTCCAGCCCTTTTCCGGATCAACGCCGGGGTCATCCCCGGTAACGTCCCCGTCCCAGGATTGCAGAACTTGGTCCTCTCCACTCAGGGGTCTGTCCCGATGGCCACCGGTTTCCGGGGAACCGCCCGTACAGGATGATAAGAACAGCGCGAATACGCACAAGACGGCGACGAGGACTTTTCTCACGCGTTATCACACCCTCATCAAGAAAGACAAAACCCCGTCTCCCAAAAGAACGGGGTTGTAGTCGTCGCCGCCGGAACCGGACACACGACCGGCGCTCCCCCTCTCCTTCGGAGGCGGATGTCACACTGTATCCAGGCAGGTCTCCTGACTAAGGTTCAGCACGCATGCCGCCTTCCCGGGACAGTTGCCCAGTGGCCATAAGAGGCAGGCGCTCCCCATCACAGTGGCGGGACCGTCCGGGATTCACACCCGGTTCCCTTTTCACCCCGGCAAGCGGGGCACCTGGATACCACATGAAGTTCAGCCCACAACACGTTCCATGGGCCTTATACATGTTTTAACACAGGTCCGGGGCGTTGTCACGAAGTTCTTGTAAGGACTTTGGGGCACTATCCTTTTGCAGTCTTTGAATGTGTGCCAAACCCTGATTCACCCGCTCCTCGAATTCCCCCCGTACCTTTACGATTCTTCGGGGCCGAACCATTCCCCAAAGCAAGGTCTTGATCAGCCAGTCCATCTCGGCCTGGTAAACCGGGTTGGCGGTGCGGAAGCCGTCGGACATCAACGGAATCTCGGGCGGCAGGTAAATCACCAGGTCGTAGACTCCGGCGCGGGCCTCGCACGCCCGGTAGTACTCAAGATTGTCCTGGCTGCTCGACCGCCCGGCACGCCACTTCAACCAGTAGGCCGCGTTGTCGACCACCGTGCGGTCCGCTATGAACCGGTCGCCCAACTCATTCTCGACCCGGATCTGAGCGTTCAGACAGGCCCACTGGAATTCCTTGGAAAGCTGCGGCCGGCCCTTGAGGGCCCGGAGGCTGTCCAGGCCGAATTCTTTCACAACCACCCGGGCCTGCTCTTCCACTAGGGGTATGCCGAGTTCCCGGGCCAGCACGCCGGCCAGCGTGGTCTTGCCGACTCCCTGTGCGCCGCTTAAACCTATGCGCATGTCCCTTTCCCCACCGAGTGTTTCAGACCGTTCGAAAAACTCCGCTTTGCTTTGTCAGGCTTGCCGGCCGGTGCTCATGCACCGCCCGGACGCTCCGCACCGTCAGGCTTCGCCTTTCATGCCATGCTTGTTTTTAAACGGTCTCTGAAAATTGCATCGTTCACAGCTCACTCCTTTTCAGTCTTCCCCCGCAAGACGGACTGATTCCCGTGTACTGGCAAGAGTTCTCCGGCGAAAACTGGGATTATTCCTGTTTGGTGAATATCTTGTATTCCGTGTCCGGCGGTGCTAATGTAAGAAGAGTAATTGCAGAAAGGAAATTGGGTTTGGTCAAAGCAGACACCTGTAGAAGGGGTCTGGCCAACGGTATCTGGGTCCTTTGGGAACTCACCAAGGTCACCATCCCTATATACATTTTCATCACGTTCTTGAAGCACACCCCGGTCCTCCCCTGGGTGGCGGACCAGTGTGCCCCATTCATGTCGCTCGTCGGCCTGCCTGGGGAGGCGTCCCTGGCGCTGATCATGGGCTACTGTCTCAACCTGTATGCCGCCATCGGCGTTATCCTGTCGCTCGACCTGACCACAAAGCAGATTACCATCATCGCCAGCATGCTGCTGTTCGCCCACCATCTGTTCCTGGAGAGTGCCATCGCCAAGAAAACGGGAGTCAAGGTCTCCGGCTTGGTCGCTCTGCGGCTGGGCCTTTCGTTCTTGTCCGGGGTGTTTTTAAATCTGGTCATCTAGCCAGTTGAGGGAGGTCATCATGCCGGTTGTCGAAGTCTTGCGGGAGGCCGTAACGGGAAGTCTGTACAATATTTTCCAAATGGCCTGCTTCATCATCCCAATTATGTTCTTCATTGAGGTATTACGCGATCTCAACGTGCTCGACCGGCTCGCGGGCCTCGGCGCCCCCCTGTCCCGCTTGTACCGGATGCCGCGGGAAGCCTGCTTGCCGCTCTTCGCCGGGCTGATTTTCGGCATCGCCTTCGGTGCCGGCGTGATCCTAAATTCTATCCGCGAAGGACACCTGTCAATACGGGATATCTATATCATCAACGTCTTTTTGGTGATCTGCCACGGCGTCATCGACGACACTGTCCTGTTTATCGCCATCGGTGCCGAGGGTTGGCTGCTGGTGGTGCCGCGGGTGGTCACCGCCCTCATTGTGTGCTACTTCATGTCTCGTGTGTTCAAGCCCCCTGCCGACCACTTGCCACAACCCGTTCCAACCGCACCCGGGGACGGAAAAGCAGATTCTCCGCTCTAGTACGTATCCGGCACCTCCGGTGTCAGGCATCAACTTATTAAACTTACTGCCTCAGTAAGGGAAATGCCCCGCTCTCATTGCCAAAGCCCAACCCTGGTCATAATCCCCTGAACCCTTACATAGTTATTTTAGAAATCCAAGGCGGGAGGTGTGCTTCAGTGACCATGCAAAACGATCCGCCTGCGGCGGACCAGGCCCTGAACTGGGTGGCGATCGGTCGGGGTCTCTTGGTGGCACTGGCGGTGGCCATCGTTCTGAGCCTGCTGTCCACCCTGTTGCTCCATTTCACCAACGTTTCGGAAAGGTTTCTTCCCTGGATTGCGGCATTCATCCTGTTTATCAGCGTGTTCTTCGGGGGCGGACTGGCAGCGGCCCGCGGCGGCGGCAAAGGCCTGTTTCACGGTCTTTTGGTCGGGCTTGGTTTCTTCATCTTGATGTGGGTGCTGGGGACGCTGCTGTTTCCCGGACCAAGCACCGTGATCGGCCTTATCGAGAAGTTCGTTCTGACCGTGGCCGCAGGAGCACTGGGCGGAATTCTGGGAGTGAGCCTGGCCGACTAAGGCAACTCCCGAATTTCATCGGGATAGTTGGTCAACCGTTCCAAACCGTTTTCAGTAACCGCGAAAGTGTTCTCGATCCCTACCACGCCCAGCCCTGGAAAAGCAAACTTCGGTTCGAGCGCGATAACCATGCCCGGTTGCAGTTCGGCTTCCTGGCCCGGGGCGACTACGGGCAGTTCGTTGAGCTCCAGGCCCACCCCGTGTCCCACAAACTGCACCGGGTTGTCGTGGCCCATGAAGTGGTTCTCCAGCCCGGCCTCGGCGGCCATGGACCGGGCGCGCTCGTAGATCGCGCCAGCCGTGAATCCCAAACGAAATTCCCCCTGAAGCGTGTCCTGGATTTCCAGGGCGACCCGGTGCGCCCGTCGCAGTTCTTCAGGAAGGGTACCTGCGACGAAGATCCTGGTCATGTCCACTATGTAGCCGTGAAAGATGCCCGGATAATCCACCACCACCGGCTCGTCACGGCTCAACTTTTTGAAAGAGGCGCCGAACCGGTAGGCCGGACTTACTCCGGGTCCGCCCACCGCACCGTCGAAGAAGCTGGTTACCAGCGCACTCTCCCCCGCCAGCAAGTGACCCCAGAAAGGCTCAGCGTTCAAGCCGCGCATCCGCAGCATACCCTGGTGCCCCTCCCGGCGGGCCACGGCCTCAAACAGGCCGGCCATCTCCACCTCGGTCCGGCCTTCCCGGATGAT
>JACUUW010000284.1 GCA_014859075.1 Desulforudis sp. | reverse complement strand
AGCTTGATTTCGCTTTCGATTTTCTGGAGAACAAAGGTTTGGAGCTGGGACTCCTGATTCTCCTGCTGACGATCATGGTTCCCCTGGCCAACGGCAAAATCGACGAACGGGACATCGTCTACAACCTCACCTCGGTTCCGGGAATGTTGGCCATTCTGGGCGGGGCACTGGCCACCCACCTGAACAGTCAGGGGCTCCAGATGATGCAGATGGATCCGGGCATTATTTTCGGCCTGATCATCGGCTCCCTGTTCGGCATTCTGTTCCTGGGCGGCATGCCGGTCGGCCCGCTGATGGCGGCCGGGGTGGCCGCCCTCTTTCTGGAATTCTTCCGGTATTTCAAATAGGGGCCCTCGGGGGTGCAGCTCGACTCCGGTGCTGCGCATCTCAGTCGTTCAGTCGTCGGTGGTCGGTCGTCGGTGTGTCATCGGGAGGCGCTTGGCGTCAGCCGGGCGAGGACGGCGGCCAGTTCGGGGGGCAGAGGGGCTTCGAACACCAGGAACTCGCCGGACCTGGGGTGGCTGAAACCCAGGGTGCCGGCGTGGAGGAACTGCCCGGACAGGCCCATTTCCGGACGGGCGTGCCCGTACTTCAGATCCCCGACCAACGGGTGGCCCAGGTGATGCATGTGTACACGGATCTGGTGCGTGCGGCCGGTTTCCAGGGTGAGTTCCAGGAGGGTTACGTTCGCAAGCTGCTGGAGAACCCGGTAGTGGGTCCGCGCCCGGCGGCCGGAACGGTAGTTCACCGCCATCCGCTGCCGGTCTTTCGGGTGCCGGCCGATGGGGGCGTCGACCGTGCCCGAATCATGCCGTGGATGGCCGTGAACCAGTGCAGTATAGCGCCGCAGCACCGTCCGGGCCTGCAACTGCCCGGTGAGGGCCAGGTGGGCGCTGTCGTTTTTCGCCACCATCAACAGGCCGGAGGTGTCCCGGTCCAGGCGGTGCACGATGCCCGGGCGCAGCACGCCGTTGATACTCGACAGATCACGGCAGTAGTGGAGGAGCGCGTTCACCAGGGTGCCCGAATAGTGGCCGACGGCCGGATGCACCACCAAGCCGCGGGGCTTGTTCACCACCACCACGTCCGCATCGTCGTAATAGATATCCAGGGGAATGTCTTCAGGCTCGATCCGGGGGACTTCGGGTTCCGGAACCTCGAGACACACCCGGTCACCCGCCTTGAGCCGGTAACCGGCCCGCGCCGCCTCTCCGTTGACCAGCACCAAACCCGCCGAAATCAGCTTCTGGACCCGTGAGCGGCTCAACTCCGGGCCCTGCTCGGCCAGGAAGACGTCCAGCCGGACCCGCTCGTCCTCATGTTCGGCGGTATAGTGACTAAGCGTGGTCAACCCGTTCACCCCGATCATGCCCGCCCCGGCGCAGCATCGCCAATGCCAACAGTGCGGCCCCGGCGACGATTGCGACGTCGGCCAGGTTAA
This sequence comes from Desulforudis sp., assembly GCA_014859075.1. Lineage (GTDB taxonomy): Bacteria > Bacillota > Desulfotomaculia > Desulfotomaculales > Desulforudaceae > Desulfopertinax. Next base: position 240 of record JACUUW010000284.1, on the reverse strand, counting down.
ACACCGGCCAGAACCCCAGGTCGATGAAATCCACCACTTTTCCATACCGGATCCGGTCGGCGAGGTTGCCGAGCGCGCCCCCGAGCAGCAGTCCGACCGGCCAGACGTATCCGGTCCGGACGCTCCGGAACACGGTGAACAGGATCGCCGCCACCGCCAGCAGGCTGACCCCCAGCAGGAGTCCCTGCCGGTCACCCAAGACGCCGAAAGCTCCCCCGGGGTTTAAAATATAGGTCAACA
>JACUUW010000059.1 GCA_014859075.1 Desulforudis sp. | reverse complement strand
TATCCGCCGCGCCGAGTCCGCACACCACTCGGTGTCGTCCAGATCCCGCGCCTCCGGTTCCGGAAGAGCGGCTTCGCCGGTGAGCGCCGACCCGCCGAGTTCGCGCACAAAAGGAAGCTGAATCACCCGGTGGGGCACATTGTAGTGGTCACACAAGGCCGCCGCCGCCGCCACCTCCCGGCGCGCCGCCAACTGGCCGTAGTCGGCGGTCAGGCAGAGAGCCACCTCCAGCGCAAGGACCGCAAAGGCGAGGTTCACCGAGGAGTCAAGCCCCCCCGAGAGCAGCACAATGCCCTTCATTGACTACTCCTCCCGGTAGGCGGCCGCGCCCGTGGGCGACTCCCAGACGGTGACGCTTGAGAGTGCCGCGTTCGGTTCATAGTCCGCCAACAGTCTCTTCAGTTCCACGAAGATGTGGCGGGCGATGTTCTCGGCCGTGGGGTTCAGCGCGCTGTCAAAATCGGCAAACGGGGGCAGGTCGTTTAGATACCCGTGATCCAAACCATCGAGCACCTGTCGCAAATCCTTCCTGATCCTGGAGAAATCGACCAGCATCCCGGCGTCGTTAAGTTCCGGGCCCGCGACCACCACTTCCACTTCCCACGTGTGACCGTGCAGCCGGCTGCACTTGTCGACATATTTGTTCAGGCGGTGCGCCGCGGCAAACGACGACCGGACGCGAAGCTCAAACATCCCCATGCCTCCCGGAACTAGTATTGCTTAAAAACCAGGGCTGTTATTGTTGTAGGTTCGCGACCGGACTCATGAACTCCTTCCAGGTAGGCGCAACAAGAAACGCCCACCGCCGGGGCGTTCTCAGGGTTACCCGGGAATGGTAACGGATTTAGCCGGTCAATCCCAGGGATCGGTTATAGTATTCCACCGCCTCTTCACCAGCGCCGGCGGCGGTCAGGATGTCGGCCTTCAGACCCCAGTAGAACCTGGTTTCCGGCGAGTTTTGCAGCAGGCGGTCACATATGGCCAGGGCTTCCCCATACCGGCCCAGGCGGGCCAGGCACTGGGCTTTGTTTGCCAGGAAAGCCCCGTTGTCCGTATCGAGTTCCAGGGCGCGGTCGTAGTGGTCCAGGGCTTCCGCGTGGCGCTGCTGACGCTCCAGGCACAGGGCGTAGTTGTTGTGCAGGGCGCCGTCGTGTGGAAAGCACTTCAGCGCGATGCTGTACGTCTCGGCGGCCGCATCGTAGCGGCCCACCTTCTGATAACAGGCCGCGAGGTTGTTGAGAATCACAAAATCCCTTGGTGAGACTATCTTGGCCATCTCAAAGCAGAGCACCGCTTCGTCATACCGGCCGAGGTGAAACAGGGCGTAACCCTTGTTCACCGTCAACTCCTGGCTCGAATACCCCCGCCGCTGGGCCCGTTCGTAGCAGATCAGGGCTTCTTTGTAGCGCTGTAGACGGTTTAAGGTAAGTCCGGTATTGACCAGTATTTCGGGGATCATCTTAATGGCCGCGGCCTGCTGAAACTGGGACAGCGCCTCTTCATCACGGCCGAGCCTCAGTAAACACAGTCCCTTGTTGTTGAGTACAACCGGATCAAAACGCCCGCCCCCGACGACCCGGTTGAAACAGTCGATCGCTTTGTGAAACCGGCCCGATTGGAAGTACCAGTTGCCCAGGGCGGATAACGCATCGAGACGGTTCCCGAGGATGGCCCCGTTATCCTCCACACAGGTGCGTTCCAGCCACTCCACAAAATTCTCACCGTCAACCGCCGGATTGATGTGCTGCCAGTGCCAGGCCGCCTGCTCCAACTGGCCGTTCTTCAAGTACAACCTTCCGGCCTCCAGGTGCAACTCGGCACGCTGCGGCTGGGCCTGTAATCCGCGGGAAATCATTAGGGACGCCAACTGGCTCGCACCGAGACGTTTTGTCACCCTGACGCCGACGTACCACAGGTTGACGTTTCGGGCCCACTTTCTAGCTCTTGACCACGGATTCCTCACGACCAGCAGTCGTTGCATTTCCATGATCCCCTCCCCAGGTGTTTCGGTCCTCATTCGGCAGCTCTAATACCTATTCCTGCCATCTCTGCCACTTTTCGTATTACAAAGACTGGGGAGAAAAGTCTCTTTTCGACATTAGGGGTTCCGGGTTTTCCACTCCTCCATTAGGGCGCCGGCAAAGCTTGTCCCCAGACGGTCCGCTCCTGCTTCCAGTAGCAAGAGTGCGGTTTGCAGTTCCCGGATACCGCCCGCGGCTTTGACCCCGAAGTGGAGACCGACGGCTTGGCGCAGGAACCGAATCTCGTCCACAGTGGCGCCCGTTGGGCCAAAGCCGGTGGCGTTTTTTACGAAGTCGGCCCCCGCCCCGGTAGCCACCCAGCAGGCCAGGAGTTTCTGGTCGTCGTTCAGGTAGCCTGTTTCCGCGATCAGTTTCACCAGAATGTCATTACGGACATCGCGGGCAGCCTCGATTACCCGGTCGGCTTCCGACATCAGGTACTTGGAATCACCCTCTTTCAAGGCACCGATATTCAACACAATATCGATTTCGTCGGTGCCATCGACGGCTGCCTGTCGCGCTTCCACGACCTTGGCCTCAACGGAGTTGGCGCCGAGCGGAAAGCCCACCACGGTGCAGACCCTGACCGGCGCATCCCAAAGCTCCCTGGCCGCGAACGCCACAAAACAGGGGTTCACGCAGACCGCCGCGAAACTGAACGCCTGTGCCTCGCGGCAAAGTTCCCGCACGTCTTTTTGGGTGGTGTCCGCCTTGAGCAGGGTGGAATCGAGGCATTGGGCGAAATCATGCTTGTTAATGCCACATCTCCTCCTGAAGGTTTATTTTTCCAAGGCCATTTGTACCAGTTTCTCGATCAGCTCCGGGAATTCCAGCCCGGCCGCCCGGGCGGCGTCGGGAAAAAGGCTGACGTCGGTCAGGCCCGGAATAGTGTTGATTTCCAGGATATACGGCTCAGTCGAACGAACCATGAAATCCACCCGTGCGAACCCCCGGCAACCCAGGGACTGGTAAGCCCGCAGCGCATAGCCGCTTACCGCGTCCTGGACCGCGCGCGACACCCGCGGCGGAATGATATGGTCGCTCATTCCCGGCGTGTATTTCGACTCATAGTCGTATTTTCCCGTGATCGATGTGATTTCAATCAGCGGCAACACCACCGGCTTGGTGTTTCCAAGTACAGCCGCGGTAAGCTCGGTTCCCGGGATGAACTGCTCGACGAGAATCCGGGGCCCGAAAACGGCCGCCGCGTCAACCCGCGCCTGCAACTCCTCTTCCCGCTCGACGATGTACACTCCTATCGACGAACCCTGCGTGGGAGCCTTGACCACCAGAGGTAGTCCCAGTTCCGCCAGTGCGCCGGCCGCCCCGCCCCGTTCCCGCGCGTAGATCACCCGGAATGCCGGCGTGGGCAGACCGTCAAAAGCGAGCAGCTTCTTGGTGGCGATTTTGTCCATGGCCGTTGCGCTGGCCAAAACCCCGGAACCGGTGTACGGAATACCCAGCATTTCCAAAAGGCCCTGGACCGTCCCGTCTTCGCCATAGGGGCCGTGCAACGCGATGAAGGCGAGGTCGATCCGCAACTCCCGTAGCCGACCGATCATCTCGCGGTCGACATCGATCGGAACCGCCTCGTAACCCTTGGACTCCAACGCCTCACAGACGGCCCGGCCGCTGCGCAAGGACACCTCACGTTCCGCCGATAGTCCTCCCATCAGCACACCAATTCTCAGGCTCAACGCCTCCTTCACATAAGACTGCCTGCATAATCTCTATTCTGGTTTGAACAGGAAAATCCTTTCCGCTGTTTTCCCGCGTACAGTCCGCGGCGCGTTCCCACATTCAGGGAGACTGCCTGAGCCGGGCGAAGTGGATTTCCCTTTCCAGAGCACGCCCTTCGACCCCACCCTGATCCGCCGCGTTGACGTGCAAGAGATGCGCGCCCGGGCACAGGTCGCCCTTGATTTCGCAGTTAAGAACCAGTCTCGGCCCGTACCACGCGCTGTTCAGGCGGTAGAAGTCCGGCAATTCTTCCACCGGGTAATTGTTGATCCAGAACCGCACGCTCCCCGGGTCGATTCCCTTATTCGGGGAGGGTGACCGGTCAAGCGCGGTGGCGGGAACCACCTTCACCCGCAATTCCCCCCCGGCGATCATTTCCTGCAACAGTTCCGCTTCGTTCAGCCCGGATGGACCGTCAAAGGCCACGACCGGTTGCAAGAACCGGAGGAAATCCGCCCGGGGCGCCTCCAGGTCGGAGGAATCACCCTTAAACAGCCTGGACACAAAGCCCCAGAGGGCGGGATCGGGGTGCAGCCTTCCCGCCAGTCTCCAGACCCGGTCCGGCCCCCAGCAACGCACCAACTGCTGAACCAGGCAGGACTTCAGGGCGAGCAGTGCCTGCGGACACCGGCGACCGCCTCCATCACCGATCAATTCCCCTATCCGCCGGAGTACCTGGAAAATAACGGTGCCGGAACGGCCATATTCCCTGATCCGGATGTCCGGTGCCCCGGGGCCGGGTTGGCAATCGAGCCGCCCGGCAAGCTTGGAAATTTCGGCGAAGCTCTTGCAGAAGAGGTCGTCGACGATTTGCCCGGCGGCCAGGGAAATGTAGTCGGGCTTGTGGGTTACGCCGGGGTCCAGGCTGTTACGGAGTATCCGCGTTAGGCGTGGGTTGAGTCCCAATAGGGTTTCGGCCGCCACCTTCAAACCCCTGATCACCAGGTTGAACTCGTTTCGGAGTTGGTCGATATGTTCCAAGGGGATGGCCGCCACCACCCCCCGATAACGCTTTGACGTAGCGCAAAGTAAGTTATGCCTGACGCCGTTCTCGTGGTAAGTGCAGAACAGTTCTACCCGGTTGTTTCGCCGCAGCTCCCGGGAATTCGCCAGAACCATGATGTCGTGAGCCAGTTCCAACAAGGCGTGATCGAGCTTGTTGTAAAGAGCCAGGATTTCGGGAAGGAAATTTACCCCAAGGATTCGGTGGGAATTTGCATAACCCGAAAAAACGTATTCTCCATCTGGTATGGTCAGTTGGTCTGGCACCAATCGTCCTTCGCCGTCAACGGGGACGTAGTGTGCATACCAGTCGGCCAGCTGGTGGGAAAGCCAGCCGCAGGCGACGGCAAACTCCCGTTCCGGATACACCGTGTCCCTTTCCCGGTTGTATGCCCTGAGCCACTCGTCGATCAGGGCGTAGCCGAATACGGGTGTACCGCCGGCGTGATCGGGATAGAAGTTATGGGCGTAATCGTAGATGGCGCTGCCACCGGAACCGATATGGTACACGGAGATGACGTCCGCACTGTTACTGCCATAAACATAGGCTTCCCGGTGCCGGGAGAGCAGTTCCACAATCTCCGGGTTGACTTGCGGGTTTCCCTTGCCCAGTTCGGTTTCCGCCCGTTCCAGGGCCTGCCTGGTGATCAGCGGATGGGTTGCCGGCCCCCACTCGAGGACCGGTAGCAGGGGCAAAAGCACAACGCGCCAAAGGATGGACCGCAGGCGGCGCCACCACCTATAAAGCCGCAAAGGACTGCACCTCCTCCCGACAGCAACAATCCAGAGCAGTGCATGTTATTCAGCCAGTGCGGTGATGAACACCCACCTGCGCCAAACCAGGCTGTTTGCAACAATCTGGCATTTGCCCGGTTTTAAGGGGCGTGTTATCTTAAACAGGGTACACCAGCTGCGAAAGGAGCACTGAAGTGCAAGCACGCGCTGCGGCGATACTCGGTAAACTGTCCGGTCCAAAGTGGCGTCTACTCCTCGTGGAGCTCGTGGCGGTCGTCGTGGGGGCGGCCTTATGTGTCGTCGCGTTCGGCCCCGGAGTCTACGAAGTCCAAGGTCTCCACTTCAGAGGCGAACTCCGTCCGGTCCTCAGTGGCCGGACGGTACTGGAGATTCCGCCCCTGGGCAGTCTCATCGCCGATACGCACCGTGGTCCGGTGGAACTGCACATCACCCTGCAGGGTATCCGCCCGGATGTTCTGGCCGAGAACCTGTACCCACAGGTTGACCCGGACCTGTTCCGTGACCTGGAGTCGGAGTCCCAGTCGCCCGTGCTCGCCTTTATAGCCAAGCAGATTGCCCTGGGGGGTCTGGGAGCGGTCGTCCTCTTCTGGGCCTTGGCCCGTCCCCCCTGGAAACGGCTCTGCCGGGCGGGGGTTTTGGGTGCGGTGTTCGTTGGGCTGGTGCTCGCGTCTTCGGTACACACCTATGACCGCGGAGCCTTCCAGGAGCCGGAATATCGCGGCGTCATCGCGGCGGCCCCGCGGGTGATGCACATGGCCGACGAGATGCTTACGAAACTGCAAGACTTTCAGGACAAGACGGACCTCCTGGTGCACAACATCAAGACCCTGTTCGGTCAAGCCGAGCGCTTGACCCTGTTAGGCGCCACCGAGGAGGAAAGCACCCGGCGCGTATTGATCATCGCCGACATCCACAACAATCCATTTGCTCTGGATTTCATCGAGTCTCTGGTACATCATTTCCGGGTGGACATGATCCTTGACGCTGGGGACTTCACCGACTTCGGCTCACCGATCGAAGCCCAGGCCGCAGCAAAAATTTCCGGTTTCGGGGTTCCCTACGTCTTTGCCCCCGGTAACCACGACTCCCCGGAAGTGGTCCGGTTCATGCGCGAGGTACCCAACGTCCGCGTGTTGAACGGACAGGTCGTCGACGTCCGCGGGATCCGCATCCTGGGCTCGCCTGACCCCTGGGCTCACGGGGAAACGGTGGTGGCCGCCACGAAGGAGGAAGAGCAGTGGCGCCTGGACGGGCAGATCGACCGGTTGCGGGCGTCCCTCGTCGAGGCCGAAGCCGGTCCCGACATTCTCATGGCACACCACCCGGCGGTTGTGCAACACTTCGCCGGCGAGGCGCCCATCCTGATCAGCGGGCACACCCACCGGGTACTGTTGGAGCAACTCGGCGACTCTTGGCACTTAAATCCTGGAAGCACCGGCTCGGCCGGCTTGCGTGGTTTGCAGACCACTTCCGAAGTTCCTTACTCGGCGATCATCATGCACTTCAACGGCGCCGATCAGACCGTGATCGCCGCCGATATCATCAAGTACAACGCCCTGTCCGGCAGTTTTACCGTGGAGCGCCGGCTGATGGGCAGTCCGGCACAGGAGTATATCCCGGAATCCACTCATCCGGTTCATCCTTCCTGAGTCGAATCGACAACTCGGCAAGCACATCCGGAATTGACCGTCGCTCTTCCGGGAATAATGCCAAAAAAGCCGTAAGGAGGGCGACAATGGTTAACATTACGGTTTACACCAACCGGGTGGAAGGCGCAAGCTGAAGGAGCCTGCAAGCTTTGGCCGGGAAAGTCAAAGACAAGTATGGTGAAAACGTAGCGGTGGACGTGATCAGGCCGCAGGACCGCGAAGACGACGGCAACCCGGAAACGCCCTCGGCCCCGAACATTGCGGTTGACGGGAAGACCCTGAACAAGCGGGTGACGCTTGCCGAACTCGACCGGCTCGTCTCCCGGAAATTGAGAGTTTGAGTTTTCGCCACCTTCCCGCAAGCAGTACGGTTTCACCGGTCGGACTGCAAACAGTATCCGCAGACGGCGGCTAACGGGCAGTGGGGGCAGCGCGGTCGGGACTTCAGGCAGACGTGGTGGCCCAATGCCACCAGTAACGCGTGATACTCGTTATACAACAATACCTCCCGGGGCAAATTAAACTCAAAGAGGGCCTGGAGGTCGTCATAGCTTTCGTGGCCCCGGGCCTTACCGAGGCGCTGCAGAATCCGGTGGGTATAATTGTCGATCACGAACACCGGCCGGCCGGCGGCGTAAAGAAGAATCGAATCGGCGGTCTCCTCGCCGATCCCCCTGATCCCCAGGAGGCGTCGGCGTAGCGCCGCCGGGTCCTGACCTAGAAAAAGCTCCACATCATCCGCGGCGTCCTCGCGAACAGCCCCGCACACATCTTTCAAGCGCCGGGCTTTCTGGTTATAGTATCTCGTGGGCCTGATCAGCAAACCCAGTTCTTCATGAGGCAGGGACAGGATGCCGGCCACCGAGAGGCCGCCGTGCCTCGACAGGTTCTCGATGGCCTTCTCCACGTTGCTCCACGACACCTGCTGGGTCAGCACGGCCCCCACCATCACCTCGAACGGTGTTTCCCCCGGCCACCAGTGCATCGGTCCAAAGTGGTGGTGCAGTCGCGTGTAAACGCCGAGCAAAAACTCCCGCAAACCCACCGTCCTCCCGCTACTCGGAGGTCGCCGCCGCTTCCGCCTCCGGCGGAATACACACCGGTTTCCTGAAAGTGGGATCGAACCCGATCTTGTTCATTACCGTCTGGACCCGGGTTTCCAAGTCACCCGAAATGACCATGTAAGGCACGTTCATGATGTCGAGCATCGCTTTGATCTTACTGTCCAGCACGGCCGCTGCTTCGTGATCCTGGTATCTTACCCCGTCCTCCATGACCTCAAACTCCCGCGGTATGTAGAAAATCTCGTAACCGGACAGGTCCTTCATCGCCCAGTTGAACAGCAGCGTAAGAGCGTAGTTCTCTTTCGGATTCTGGAGATCACAGCTGAGTAATCCGTAGACGTAGTTGAGGATGGTGGCGTTGTCGCAAAAAATGATGTCGCAGTAGGCCAGAGCTTCTTCCCGTCGTTTCTGCCCCTCGTACAAAAGGAACTGCTCGAAAATATTGGTGGGCACCCCGTACCGGACGATATAGTCCCGAACGTACTCCAAGCAAACATTCGAACGGTAACCGGCCATCGAGTAGTCAACGTCCAGCTTCTTGCAGAGAGTGGTCTTCCCCGTGCAGGGCCCTCCCAGTATGGCTACCTTGAGAGGCCTTGGACCCTTCCATTTCACAATCTTTTCCTCCCCACACAATCTCGTTAGTGACTACTATATCATATTGAGTGGGATATAGGGTCCGCAGGCCGTATTTTTCGTCTTTTTCGCCAGGCCGTCCCTGGGACCGAAGGCATTTCTCCTGAATAAAATGGGTGCGATAAACCTTTGGGTTTTGGAGAACTAAATTTCATAGCCTTTACTCACCCTCAGGTTATCACACCCTAAACGATATTATTGCCGGAACAACCAGCGGATATACCCCAACCCTAATTTATTTTATAGCCACTTTGATGCGTCTCCGGCAGGCAGATAAGCGACACTGGATGGGGAATCGGTGTGCGGACGGCAGCCACCCGGACACCGAGATCCTCAATGGTTTTGATCAGCAGCATCTGATCACGCAGACGTTTAGCCAGGCACTCCAGGTGCAGGAAAATGAAATAATCCACGTCACCCTTCTGGAATCGCGACAGGGCGGCCTGTAGACCCGGTCGATCCAACGTCCAGCCGGTCATGCCCTCGTCCGTAAACACCTCTATTTCCGTACAGCCAATTTGCGTGGCGTAATCTGTGCATTGCGCGATCTGTGATTCCACAGAGAGCAGGTCGCCCGAAGGTTTGGCCTGTCGGACGTACACAATGGCGGTCATTTTTCGCACTCCTTTCAGAACATTCGAATCTGTCCCTACGTTATAAGCCTTTATAAAGCAAATCAATCCTCAATGTCTGGGTGCTCCTGAAACTTCTAGCAGCCACACCACAACAACACAACGCATTCCGTCTACATTACTATACGGAAGGAGCCAGTACACCGGAATCGATTAGCAGGCAGAATCCTGAAGTAAACTTTTGTAATTTGTCCCGCGTACTTCCACAGCTGCACCTCGTACGGCGGTACCAGGCACCCGATGGTCCTCAGAACACCTGGTGCAATTAGACCGGAGAACTTAAATGGACGGGGGCCGATGCCTTGACAAAGCACCTTCCGGAAGCTAAACTGGTACTAGTGTCACGGGCATGTCGGAGTGGCGGAATGGCAGACGCGCACGTTTGAGGGGCGTGTGGGGTACTCCCGTGGGGGTTCAAGTCCCCCCTCCGACACCACTCGGATACCACACTAAAAACACTGGTGACCAAATACAAAGCCCGGTAACACCGGGCTTTTTCAGTGCTTC
>JACUUW010000058.1 GCA_014859075.1 Desulforudis sp. | reverse complement strand
TGGCGGCCACTATTATGGCCGGGCCGCACCCTTTTTGCGATGCGCTCAAACGGCAAGCCGGCGTTTACCTGGTCACGGTTACGCCGACCAACCGCGACCGTCTCCCCGGTGAACTTTCGGCGTTGCTGAAGAGACCCGGGGTGTGATGTCAATAGGCAAATCATAGAAATTATGGTTGTGGATAATGCGTTTCGTCAAATAAGATGCCCGGTCGGTGGCAAAGAAGTTTTCACCGACAATGAACCTTGAAAAAAGAGTGACCCGGGATCAGCGTATCGACCTCCTTGGCTGGTAGATTTGGCCTTCACTCAGCAGGGCGAAGACCAGGCGAATGAGCTTCCTGGCCGTCAGAACCAAGGCACGTTTATGGTGGTGATGTCGGGCTTCCGCATGCTTGCGCTGATAGAAGGCGGCGTACTCCGGCTCCCGCACCCGGACGGAGTTGGCGGCTTCGACGAGATAATAACGCAGGTAGAAGTTGCCCGATCGGCTGAGGGGTATGTCCTCAGCGGTAAACGTGCTCGACTGATGCTGGCGCCAGGTAAGCCCTGCAAACTTGGCAAGGGCGTTGTGGTTCTTAAAGCGGTTGATATCGCCGATCTCAGCCAGGATGCCGGCCTCATAAACCGGTCCGATACCCGGTATCGAACGCAGCGTGTTCGGTATGGCCCGCACTTCCCGGGCAATCACTTTATCCAGCTTCTTGAGCTGTTGCTCGAAGAAGCGGATGGTCTCCAGGGACATAGCCAGCGCCACCTCCACCGAGTTTTGCATCTTGGGGTGAAGGCGGTAAGCTTTGCGGGCGATGGTCTGCAGGTTCTTAGCAATGACCGGGAGATCTTGAAGCCGATTATTACCGTGCTGAAGAATGAGTTCAATGAGTTCATCGATGGCAGCATCAGCGATTTGATCCGGGGTCAGTTCGGTGAGCACGGCTTCGGACGCTTTTCCGAACACATTTGAGAAAGGGCATTCTTGAGAGTAGTTCGAAAAGCGTAGAAAAACCAGATTCAAGGCGCGGTTTTTCTCCTGTGCCAGCGATCCCGCCTGGTGAAAGCGGAAACGGGTCAGCCGCTGCAACGCGGCGTACCGGAAATCCGGGGGCGGTGTATAACGCACCCGGCCGAAACGCAAGCAGTCGGCAATGACCCGTGCATCCATTGTATCAGTCTTGACTACGTCTGGGTAGATCTTCTTGAAACCGTGGATCACCTTGGCGTTCAGGATCGCGACCTGGGGCTTCAGGGTTGCCAATGCGGGGCTATTGTAAAGCGCTTGGTGGAGGTGCCACCAGTAGATGTTAGTAGCTTCCATACCGATCCGGACAGTATCCGCGCCGACACGGGCAACCGAGTCGACAACTTGTTCAACCAAACCAGTTGTACCAACCAAGTCATTGGTAACAGTGAACTTGGCGACTAGAGTACCGTGAGCATCCATAGTCTGGACCACATTCTGTGTGGCGCCGATGTCGATTCCGACGAAGAGGGGGTTCATCTCGTGATCACCTCCCTTCGGATGAAGTGAACCAAAAGCTTTGGGGTTTCCGCGGGGACCTGGCGTACTGGCAACCTTGCCGATGAGCACTCAGTCCGAGGGCAGGGTGCGAGCCCCTTGCTGAAGGGGGCAACCCAAGGACGGTGCAACCCGGGCGTCAGCGGTTCCCACCAGGACCGGGGAGCAGTCTAAGCAAGCACGCAAAGGTGCAGGAGGCGTCAGACCTGCCCCGCCACCGGTTCACGGTGATTGTCCCACGGAACACCCAAAGGTTCAATATCAATCTTTTAGTCCTATCTTGGGGCTTATCATACAAGGGGAGGGGTGGCCATGGGTAAAGCTCTTTTCGACCGTCTGGCTGAAAGTTATGACGCATGGTATGAAACGCCGTTGGGGCGCAAGGTTGATGCGCTGGAGAAGGAGCTGCTTTTCCGCTTCATAAACCCGGTACAGGGGGCCAAAGTGTTGGACGGGGGCTGCGGCACGGGCCGGCTCAGCCTGGAACTCGCCAGAAGAGGCCTTTCCGTCACCGGGGTGGACCTTTCGGCCGGGATGTTGGAGGTCGCCCGGAAACGGACCGGACACCGAGACAACATCACCCTGATGCAGGCTGATCTAGAAAAATTGCCTTTCCCGAGCTTCTCTTACGATCTGGTCGTGGCTGTTACCGCCCTGGAGTTTACACCGCATCCGGACACGGCGGTCCGGGAACTCTGGCGCCTGGTGAAACCGGGCGGCAGTATGGTCGTCGGCGTTTTGAACGCCTGGAGTCCCTGGGCCTGGCACCGGGGCCGGCGATCCCGGAAGGTTGCGAGCGTTTTTGCCCACGCCCGGTTTTTCTCCCCGTGGAAACTTAAAGCACTCTTGGCCCGGAACACGGGCGAGACCCAGTTTTCCTGGAGCAGTTGCGTGTTCATTCCACCGTGGTCCGGGAGCCGGTTGGTCAGACTCGCCGTCCCGCTGGAGCGGATCGCCCGGCCGCTGTTCAGACCCCTGGGGGCGTTGATCGTGATGCGGGTCGATAAACGTTTGGTGATGCGCCCGGTCGTGGAAACGGAATTAAGGCCGGGCATTCTCACCGGGGTCAGAGCCCGCGAGTCACAAGCCACGCAGATGCGGTCCGAGTAGTCTTCTTTTTGTCTCCCGTTGATCTCCCGCCACTATCGCAAAAGAGCTTGTCATCATGTGGGTATCCGGTTCATATGATGTATTAGCTTGCCGACGGGGAGGAGAGCGGGTTGAGATTGTTCACGCGGGTGAAGAGGTTGGACTGGCCCCTGCCACCGCAGGCGTCCCGGCGCCAGGGGACGAGCCCCAGGCGCTGGCTCTTCAGGTTGACGGTGGTCACCTTGGTATTCGTGGCCTTCCTGGCGATCAGGCAGTCCGAGTCGCCGTGGGGAGTCCAGGTGCGGCAGGGCCTGCAGTATGTACTGACCACCGACTGGAATTACCAGCCGGTGGTGGACCGGGTGGTCCGCCTGGGGCTGCAGACCGTCAGTGTGGACATCCCCTTCCTGGACACCAGGCCGCACGGGCCGGACGCGGATACCGAAATGGTTACGGTGCAAATGGAAGACCTGGTGCTGCCTGTTTCGGGCACGGTGGTGCGTGAGTTCGGTTGGATCACCGATGCGGAGGAGGGCCGTGAACGGTTCCACCCCGGGGTGGACCTCGCCGCTCCCGCCGGCACGCCGGTGCGGGCGGTAATGTCGGGAGTGGTGGCCCAGGTGGGCGAGAACCCCACCTACGGCCCCTATGTCCTGATGGAACACGGCCCGGAGACCTACACCCTCTATGCGCAGCTCGAAAATATACGGGTGGCGAAGGACGACCGGGTCGAGCAGGGCCGGATCCTGGCCGAGGTCGGAAAAAAGGGAGATTTCCCCGGCCCAGGAGTCCATTTTGAGTTGCGCGAAAAGGGGGAATTGGTGGATCCCCTGACCAGACTTGCCTTTCCTGAAAATCGGTCTTAGCCAACAACCGGAAACGGCAAGGAGGTTGTGTCCGTGCGTATCTGTCGGCTCGGGGGGATTCAGTTTTCCATTAACAATTGGTTTTTGGGGCTCCTGGGGGTGTATTTCGCCGCCGGAGTACTTGGCAAGGGTCTGGTCGCCTTTGCCGTTGTTTTTCTACACGAACTGGCCCACGCTTGGGTGGCGCGCCGCAAAGGCATCCCGGTAAGTGACATCGAACTATTGCCGTTCGGCGGGGTGGCAAGGATGAGCAGCGAGTTGGTTGTGGAGCCCAGGAAAGAAATGGTGGTGGCTGCCGCCGGGCCGTTCGCCAATCTGGTGTTGTGCGTGTTGGCGCTGGGTTTGGGGCACCACGGCATCTGGCACGACGTGTTTGGTCCGTTTTTCGTCCAGTGCAACCTGCTGCTCTTCCTGTTCAATCTGCTTCCCGGCCTTCCCCTTGACGGGGGTCGGGTTTGCCGGGCCTACCTGGCCCAACGCGTGAACCTGCCGGCAGCCACTTATCGCTTGGCCGCCTGCGGGCAGTTTTGGGGCGGGTTGATCGCCGTCCTGGGCGCGGTTGGGGTACTGGTCCGGTTCAACGGACTGGACATTGTGGCTACCGGACTGTTTCTTTTTTACGCTGCTCGGCGGCAGAAAGCGGAAGCGCCCTACCTGTATGCTCAACACCTGATTTCAAAGAACCGCGGACTGGATGAACACGGGATATTGCCCGGGGAGGTCCTGGTGGCCAGGGGGGATGTTCCGGTCTGGCGGGTAACACGATTATTTGTGCCTCAACACTATCACTTTGTGTACACGGTGGACGAGCAGGGCCGCTGCACGGGCATTGTCGGGGAGACCGAGGTGATTAAAGCCCTGCTCGAAGAAGGGGCGAACGTACCATTGGACCGGGTGAAGAAGGGTTTTTGACCGGCGGCAGCGAAACAGGAAATCACTCCCGGAGGTTTGGGATATACTCTGGAAGAAGAATGCAAAATCCAGAATTCAGAATCCAGAGGGTGAAAGGAATGGATTCTGACCCTGAATTCTGGATTTTTCGAGAGATTCCAGGATTCTGTATTCTGTGGGGGCGCGCATGACGGATTTGGAACGCATTCTCACCCGGGTGGAAAGGCCGGCGCGTTACGTGGGAGGCGAGTTGAACACGATCATCAAGGACTGGGAACGAGTGCCGGTCAGGATTGTGTTCGCCTTTCCCGACGTATACGAGGTCGGCATGTCCCATCTCGGAATGCACATACTTTACCACGTGGTGAACAGCCGGGACGACGCGCTGATGGAACGCGTTTTCGCTCCCTGGATTGACATGGAGCGGGAAATGCGCCGGGAGGGGTTGCCACTCTTCAGCCTGGAATCGCACCGTTCAGTGTGCGATTTCGATGTTGTTGCTTTCACCCTCCAGTATGAACTGAGCTACACCAACGTGTTGAACATGTTGGAACTGGCCGGAATTCCCCTGGAATGCCGTGCCCGGGACAGCGGGATGCCGTTGGTCGTGGCCGGTGGTCCATGTGCTTTTAACCCCGAGCCCCTGGCGCCGTTTCTGGATGCGGTGTTCCTGGGCGAGGGGGAGGAGGCTCTGCACGACCTGGTGGAAGTGGTGCACCGGTACAAAGGCGGGGGCCGGGAAGAGTTGCTGATGGCGCTGGCCCGTGTTCCGGGGGTGTATGTGCCCCGGTTTTACCAGCCCGAGTACGGAGCGGACGGCGGTTTTCGGCGTATTGTGGCTCAGGCCGGCGTGCCCGCGAAGGTGGTCAAGAGGGTGGTTCGGGATCTGGACCGGGCTCCTTATCCACTGAGGCCTA
The DNA here is from genome assembly GCA_014859075.1 of Desulforudis sp. GTDB lineage: Bacteria > Bacillota > Desulfotomaculia > Desulfotomaculales > Desulforudaceae > Desulfopertinax. The sequence continues at coordinate 4,797 of JACUUW010000058.1, read as the reverse complement.
TTGTCCCGTACCTGGAAGCGGTACACGACCGGGCGGTGCTGGAGGTTTTTCGGGGGTGCACCCGGGGTTGCCGGTTCTGCCAGGCCGGAGCGATTTATCGTCCGGTCCGGGAGAAAAGGCCGGAGACCTTGCTCGACCAGGCCGAAGCACTGCTGAGCAATACCGGCTATCGTGAACTGTCGCTTTCGTCCCTCAGCACCACCGACTATTCGCACATCAAAGAGCTGGTCGCCGAATTGGTGGAGCGGTACGGAAACGAACCGGTGAACGTGTCACTGCCGTCGCTCCGCGTGGATTCCTTTGCGGTCGAACTGGCCCGGTCCGTTCAGGGTGTGCGGAAGAGCAGCCTGACTTTCGCCCCGGAAGCGGGAACCCAGCGTCTGCGGAATGTGATCAACAAGCAGGTGACCGAGAGAGACCTGCTGCAAACCGTGGAGACCGCCTTTGCGGCCGGCTGGATGCGGTTGAAGCTCTACTTCATGCTCGGTCTGCCCACGGAAACCCTGGAGGACGTCGACGGGATTGCGCGACTCGCCCGGATGGTGCTGGACAAGGGCCGGGAATGCGGGGCGCCCAAAGGGCGACTCGCCGTAACGGTCAGCACCTCTTCCTTTGTGCCCAAGCCCCATACACCCTTTCAATGGGAACCGCAGGCGCCCCTGCCGGTGCTCCGTGAGCGCCAGGCCTTCTTGCAGGGACGTTTGAAGGGGAAAAACCTCGTGTACCGCTGGCACGACCCGGAAACAAGTTTCGTGGAGGCGGTTTTTGCGCGTGGAGACCGCCGGTTGGCCCCCGCCCTGCGGCGTGCTGTGGAACTGGGCTGCCGTCTCGACGGTTGGCGGGAGTGTTTCCGTTTTGACCTGTGGCAACAGGCCTTCGCCGAAACGGGGATTGACCCCGGCGCTTACGCCTACCGGTCCTACGGTTATACGGATGCTCTCCCATGGGATCACCTGGACAGCGGAATCGACCGGGAGTTTTTGACCCGGGAGCACGCGCAGGCCTTGGCGGGTGAGACTACCAGGGATTGCCGGAACGATCAGTGCACCGGCTGTGGACTGTGCCCGAACCTTGAGATTGAACCCTATGTGGCGGAGGCGGGAACCGGTGCCCCGGTTTAGGCTCTGCTACCGCCAGGAGGGACGGGCACGCTACGTGTCCCACCTGGACATAGTGCGTGCCTTTGAGCGGGCGACAAGAAGGGCCGGGCTTCGCCTGCTGTATTCCCAGGGGTTCAACCCGCGGCCGAAGCTGACTTTCGCGGCACCCTTGGCCGTGGGCGTGAGCGGCTGCCGGGAGTACCTGGACCTGGAGCTTGAGGAAGAACGGGAGCCGGTCGAAGTACTGGAGGCGCTCCGGTCAAATCTGCCGGACGGACTGGTTCCGGTTGCGGTGCGGGTGGTGGCGGACGGCCCGGCGCTGATGAGTCTTGTGGACCGAACGCGCTACCTGGCTGTGGGTCCGGTCCCCGAAGGGTTTGACGCCCGGGCGTTGCAGGCGGAACTCGCCGCATTTCTGTCGCGCGGGGAAATCGTGGTGGAGCGCCGGAGCGCCAAGGGATTGAAGAGAAAGAACATCCGGCCCGGAATCTACAGCCTGAGGGCCGGCATCAATGGAGGCAAGCTCTGCCTCTCCATGGAATTGAAGGCCGGCGCGGGGAACGTGCGGCCGGACGAGGTTTTAAAAGCCCTGGGGGAAAGGCTGCCCCTGGTGCCCGATGATTTTGCCGTTTTACGCACGGCACTAATGTCCCGCGATAATCAGCTCCTCTGGGGCGGGAAAGGTGACGGCGAATGATAAAAAAAGAGATTGTGGTGGACACCCGGGAGAACTTGACCCGTGTAGCCCTCTTGGAGAACCGGGTGCCGATGGAAGTGTACATAGAGCCGGATGAGGAGATCTGCCTGGTTGGGAGCATCTTCAAAGGCCGGGTGGAGAACGTGTTGCCCGGGATCGAGGCGGCTTTCGTGAACGTGGGGCTGGAGCGTAACGCCTTCCTGTACGTTAACGACGTCTTGCCCCAATCCCCCCGGTCAGACAAAGATTCGGCGGTGATCAAGGACTTGTTGCGCCCGGGGCAGGAGGTGATTGTGCAGGTCGCCAAGGACCCTCTGGGAAACAAAGGGCCCAGGGTGACCATGCGTGTAAACCTGCCCGGTCATTACACCGTGCTGATGCCCACGGTCAATCACATCGGAATTTCACGACGCATTGAGGACGAGGCTGAGCGTGAACGCTTGCGCGAGGTGGTGCAGGCCGCGCGGCCCGACGGCATGGGCGTCATCGTGCGCACCGCGGCCCGAGCGGCTTCCGAGGAGGCCCTAAAGGAAGACCTGCAAACGCTTCATAAACTGTGGGCCGACATCCAGAAGCGGGAGGAAAACGCGGCGGCGCCGGCTTTGCTATACCGGGAGTGCGGGTTGTTGCCCCGGATCATCCGGGATCTTTTCACCGAGGAAATCGATCGTTTCGTGCTCGACTCGTTTGCGGCTTACGCCCGGACCCTTACCATTCTGGACACCGTGAATCCGCAGTTGAAGGGGCGGGTCTTCTGGGACGACAAGCCTGACATCTTCGAGTTTTACAACGTCAACCAGGAGATCAGCAAGGCCCTGCAGCGCAAGACGTGGTTGCGCTGTGGCGGGTATCTGATTTTTGACCAGGCGGAGGCCCTGACCGTAATCGATGTCAATACCGGGCGATATACCGGGCGTGTGGACCTGGAGGATACGGTGTTCAAAACCAATCTGGAGGCCGCGGTGGAGATCGCCCGGCAATTGCGCCTGCGCAACCTGGGCGGCATCATCATCATCGACTTCATTGACATGAACCGGGATGACCACCGGAACCGGGTCCTGGAAGTGCTGGCTGAAGAAATCAAGCGGGACCGGCGACGCACCCACATAATGGGGTTGACCAGGCTGGGCCTGGTGGAACTGACCCGGAAAAAGGTCCATCCCAGCCTGTCTGAACTTCTGTTGACCAACTGTCCGCATTGTGGAGGCACTGGAAAGGTTTCGGGAGAAGGAGCCAAAGAATGGGCTTGATAATCTTGACTGTGGATGGTACAATGTAATTCGTGCCGAACCGCTCGGAAGGGGTCGAGAAGCGGCTTTCGGGTCCACCCTGTTCCGGCGAGTCCCGTGTGATTTGGAGGGGAATAATGTACGCAATAGTTGAGACCGGTGGCAAACAGTACAGTCTCCGCGAAGGAGAGATCGTCAGGATTGAGAAACTGGCGGCCGAGGCCGGCGAGGAGGTTGTCTTTGACCGGGTGCTCCTGGTGAGAGCGGAAGACGACGTGAAGGTCGGCCGGCCCGCGGTTCCCGGTGCCAGGGTGATCGGCAGGGTGTTGAATCAGGGTCGCGAAAAAAAAATTATCGTCTTTAAGTACAAGCCCAAGAAAAACTACCGGCGCAAGCAGGGCCATCGCCAGCCCTACACGCAGGTGGTAGTGGAGAAGATTGAGGTTTAACCGTTCAGGAGGTGAGATTCCATGGCACACAAGAAGGGAGTAGGCAGTTCACGCAACGGTCGGGACTCCAGGTCCAAGCGCCTTGGGCTCAAGCGGGGCGACGGGCAGTTTGTGGCGGCCGGAAGCATTATCGTCAGGCAGCGGGGAACCAGAATGCATCCCGGACGTAACGTGGGCATCGGCGGGGACGACACTCTGTTTGCCAAGGTGGACGGCCACGTCAATTTCCAGCGTAAGGGGAAGGACCGCAAGCTGGTCAACGTGGTTCCCGCCGCGACCCTTTAAATCTGCATTGTCTGCAGGCCAGCCCTCGGCGGGGCTGGTTTTTATTTTCGGGGGGAGTCGAAATGTGGGAAACCGGGTGTCTGCCGACGGCGATCGGCAGTCTGCCGCACACTGAGCCCCAGGCGGCTTTGGACCTGATAGGGGCACGGCTGACCGCCGTACCGCATTGGCCGCAACTGCCGTTGAGAGGTCCGCAGGAGGGGTTCGTGCTCCAGTTCCTGAACCCGTTGGTGCAAACCGGACTTTTGGAACGGGAAGGGGAGAAGATTCGTTTTGCCACCGGTGCGGACGACTGGCCCGACCGGTTGGCCGCCTTTTATACGCTTTACCTGGCCGCCGAAGAGGGGGACGAGGAGGCGTTGGCGCGGTTTGCCATCCCCCCGGAGGCCGCCTCCGGTTTTTACGCCTTTCTGGAGCGACTGGACGGGGGCACGGGCTGCGCCCTTTGCCTGAAGGGTCAGGTGGTCGGACCCCTGACGGCCGCCTTTCAACTGACGGACGCCGCTGGCCGGCCGGCGTACTATGACGACCAACTCCGGGACGTGGTGGTAAAAGGTCTGGCGTTGCAGGGGCGCTGGCAGGCCCGCGTCCTGGGGCGCTTCGGGTTGAAGACGCTCGTCTTTGTGGATGAACCCGGGGTGAGCGTCTACGGGCAGTCGACTTACATTACGGTGACCCGCGAGATGATCCGCGAGGACCTGGACGCCGTGGTGGCCGGCATCCATGCGGGCGGGGGCCGGGCCGGCATCCACTCTTGCGCGGCGGTGGACTGGAGCATTCTAATGGAAACCGGTGCCGACGTGATCAGCCTCGACGCTTACGGCTATTTTGACTCCTTACTGCCCTTCCGGACGGAACTCGGTGGTTTTCTCGCCCGGGGCGGCGTGGTGGCCTGGGGCGTTGTGCCGACCTCCGACCACGCCGCCGAAGAGAACGTGGAAAGCCTGGTGGACAGACTCGAACGATACTGGGCGGAACTCACCGGACCGAGCGTCTCCACGGAGCAACTGCGGCGGCAGTGTCTGATCACCCCGAGC
>JACUUW010000283.1 GCA_014859075.1 Desulforudis sp. | reverse complement strand
TTCAGGGACGGGTCGTCCTTCAGCACAGTACCGATACCCACGAGGATGGAGTCGTATGTGTCCCGCAGGCGGTGGACGTATTCGCGCGCCGCCTGACCGGTGATCCAACGCGAATCCCCTGTGCGCGTCGCGATTCTACCGTCCAGGCTCACCGCCGCCTTCAGGGCCACAAACGGCCTGCGCGTGCTGATATACTTGATATACACTTCGTTAACCAGAGTGGCATCTTCACAAAGCACATCCTCGGTGACCTCGATGCCGGCCTGCCGCAACCGTGCCACGCCCTTCCCGGCCACCTTGGGATTGGGATCCCGCATCGCGATCACCACCCGGCGGACGCCGGCGGCGATGACCGCTTCGGTGCAAGGGCCGGTGCGGCCGTGGTGACAACACGGCTCCAGGGATACGTAGAGAGTGGCGTCCCGCGCTTTTTCCCCGGCCTGCTGCAACGCAACGATTTCGGCGTGCGGCAGACCGGCGCGGGCATGAAAACCCCGTCCGATAATCCTCCCGTTACGGACCACCACCGCGCCGACCAACGGGTTGGGGCTGGTGCGCCCCCGGGCCCGGACGGCCAAGTCCAAGGCCACCTGCATATATTCTTGATCCATGGGACGGCCTCCTGCAAAACGGCGAAAAACCCGACAAATCGCCGACTCCGGTAACACACCGTTCCCCGTTCGCATTTCGGGAGAAAGAATCATATCGGGTTTTCCGTTAATTATAGGCGTGCGCTAAAAACACTGTCAAGCAAGCATAACGCTTCGGCGCCTTTCGTACCCTCCGTCCGCCCCTGAACCGGGTTTGATATTATCAACACTCCGAAACTACTTGGCAAGTCATACACTCCCTGCTATACTAACTGGGACCAGGAATCAACACCACCGGGTTTGCGGAGGTAAAACCAATGGCGGAAACCAAGTGCGCCGACTGTACTTTTCGGGCTAGGTACGACCGAAACCCCCGGTCGCTCCTAGGACGGTTGTGGAAATGGCATACCGGCTGGTGTCCGGGTTTTGCTTCCTACCTCGATTCCCTCCCGGACGAGGAACGGAAAGCAATCATAGACCGTTACTCCCTCAAGCGCCGCTAGCCGAATGGTAAAGATTTAAGAAGGGTTAAGGCCGCCCCCTTTTGGGAGCGGCCGGCTCCAATCAATCACGTTTCTGTGTGAGACCGATTAACAACAAGCATGGCGCGAAAGGTGGTGCCGGACGGAGCGAAGCGTACCGGGAGTACGTGAACACCGGCCGGCGGCACCTGACAAAGCCAGGCGAAGTTTTCAACGGTCTCCCCAAAACACCACTAGTTTATCCGCGCCTTATACCTCCCGTTAATGGTAATGCAGTGTACGGCGCAGGCGATGCACGGGTCGAAGGACCGGACCACGCGCACCAGCTCGATCGGGTTTTTCGGGTCCTTGACCGGGGTGCCCAGGAGCGCCTGCTCGATCGGACCGGGTTGGCCCCGGTCGTCGCGCGGGGAGGCGTTCCAGGTGGTGGGCACCACGCACTGGTAGTTGGCGATCTGGTGGTCTGCGATGGTGATCCAGTGGCCCAGGGCGCCGCGGGGGGCTTCGGTCAGACCCATGCCCGTGCCGCTTTCCGGTACCGCGCACGGGGTGTAGGCCGGGGCTCCCGGGGTAAGCCCCTGGAGCCAGGTCTTCACGCCGTGGGCCACCAGGGAGCATTCCACGGCCCGG
>JACUUW010000282.1 GCA_014859075.1 Desulforudis sp. | reverse complement strand
TTTCACAACTAGAGTCGGCGTTCTCGTAACCGTGACGTCCGAACATCTGCGCGCCCTTGGATTGCGGCTGTTGTCCTAAAATATAAGGAATTCTAACAACGCTTTTCAGTTTAGTTCGCACAGTAAACGGTAGGGCCCCGCCAATTCCCTTTCGGAAGGGCGGGGCCATATTCCAATCCGGGGTTCTTACTGCTCGACCGCCGTCTCTGCCGCGTCTCGCCCGACCGGGCCGACCGCAGCACCGGCGGGATACGGTCACCGGTCAGCGCCAGTACTTCCGGTCCAGCGACCGGTACTGAACGGCCTCGCCGATATGATGACTGTCGATGGTGTCGGCACCCTCGAGGTCGGCAATGGTCCGGGACACTTTCAGGATCCGGTCGTGGGCGCGGGCGCTCAGTTCCAGCGCCCGGAAGGCCTCTTTGAAGAGCTTCTTGGCCTCGAAAGTCAGGCGGCAGTGTTTGCGCACGTCCCGCCCGCTCATCCGACCGTTGAAACCGGTGCCGCCGCCGCCGAAACGCTCCTGCTGGAGGCGCCGCCCGGCCTCCACCCGTTCCTTGATTCCCGGTGACTCCGGGTTCCCGGCTCCCTCCCCCAACTCCTTGAAATCAGGTCGCAGCACCTCGATTTGGATGTCCATGCGGTCCAGGAGCGGTCCGGAGACCCGGCTGACGTAACGCTGGATCTGGTGGGGCGTGCAGGTGCATTCCTTCCTTGTATCACCGAAAAAGCCGCAAGGACACGGATTCATAGCCGCCACCAGCATGATCCGGGCCGGAAACCAAGAAGAACCGGCGATCCGGGTGATCGCGACCACGCCGTCCTCCAAGGGTTGGCGCAACGCTTCCAGCGCGTCGCGCCGGAACTCGGGAAACTCGTCTAGGAACAAGACCCCATGGTCGGCGAGGCTGATCTCGCCCGGCTTTGGCGTTCGTCCCCCACCCACCAGGGCCACGGTGGACGCGGTGTGATGGGGTGCCCGAAAGGGCCTTCGGGTCACCAGGGTCTGTCCGGGCTCCAGCATTCCCACCAGGCTGTAAAGCGTGGTCACCTCCAGGGCTTCGTTGAAATCCATGTCGGGCAGGATGCCGGGCAGACAGCGGGCCAGCATGGTCTTGCCCGAGCCGGGGGCACCGAGCATCAACACGTTGTGTCCACCGGCGGCCGCTACCTCCAGCGCCCGCTTGGCGGCGGCCTGTCCCTTGACTTCGGTGAAGTCCCGGCCGGTGTCGGGTCCGGCACCAAGCAGGGCGTCAACATTCACCCGGTGCGGGGCAATCTCATCCTCTCCCGCAAGAAAACGCAGCAGCTGCCCGATATGCTTCACCGGGTAGACCTGGACCCCATCCACCAGGGCCGCTTCGCCCGCGTTGGCCTCCGGGACAACGACCCGGTGAAATCCGGACTTTGCCGCGGCCAGCACGGCCGGCAGCACCCCGTGCACACTCCGTACGCTGCCGTCGAGGGAAAGCTCCCCCAGAAAAACAAAACCGGTACCCAGACTATCCGGTACCTGTTCACTCCCGACCAGCACGCCCAGCGCAATCGGCAGGTCGTAGGCCGGTCCCTCTTTCTTGATGTCGGCCGGCGCCAGGTTCACCGTGATCTTCCGCGCCGGGAACTCGAAACCGGCGTTCCGGATCGCGGCCCGCACCCGGTCCTTGCTCTCCCGCACCGCGCCCCCGGGCAAACCCACAATCTC
>JACUUW010000057.1 GCA_014859075.1 Desulforudis sp. | reverse complement strand
TAACGGCCTTCGCGCTTGCCGTCGGACCGTATCTGATTCTTGCCGGCTTTTTCCTCTGGTACATCAAGTGGTTGGGTTACGGGGCGATTCTGCACCTGACGGCACAACTGCTGGACGGAAAGGGCGGGCCGAAGGGAACGCTGGTTGCTTACGGCTTGGCCGGGCTGCCGGCCATCCTGATGCTGCCGGTGGAGGGCCTGATGGTGTTCACCGACCCGGGCGAAACCACGGCTTCCACCATACTGGGTCTGTTCAGCCTGGCGGTGTTTATCTGGAGTGTGGTGCTGCTGGTCCTTGGACTGCGCGAAATGCACCGGCTCTCAACCGGGCGGGCGGTCACCGTGGTACTGGCGCCGGTCGGAGTTGTCTTGCTGGCGGCCGTCATCGTCCTTGTCCTGATTATCTCCGGAATCATGACCCTGTTCCCGGCTTTGCCCGATTTCCCGGGAGGGTTCTAATATTTTCCGCTTCAGGAGTTTCCACGGGGCAGGATTTTGTCCCGGGCATCCAGAAGTCTTGCTGTGTTGAGTCAGCAGCCCTAAAACCCTGGATTGGCCCGGACTCCGTGACAAATTCCACGGAATATTCGGAGGTGAGGCGGGGGATGCTGTTGGTCGTGGACGACCAACCGGCGATTAGGCAGCTTTTGTTCGAGGCTTTGGGGAACGGTGAACACGAAGTGGTTCTCGCCTCCAACGGTTACGAGGCCATCAACATAGTGCGGAACCAAAAACCCGACCTCATCCTGCTCGACCTCAAGATGCCGGGCTTGAGCGGCCTGGAAACGCTACGTGAAATCAACAAGTTCTCTCCCGGCATTCCGGTGATCCTGATAACCGCCTACGGGGAACTTTCCGATCCGGAAGAGGCCGAGAGAATGGGCGTCCGATGTGTGGTTATTAAACCATTCGATCTTAACAAAATGCGGGACGTGGTACGCAAAGTGCTCGAAGGGTTTCGGTTTGATTTTCGCGACTGAAAAAGGATTCGGGTTTTCGGTGGCGAACTAGGTTTCACGGGCAAGGAGGACTGTTTCTGATGCTTATAAAGACCGAGACCACGCTGGCGTTGCGTTGTCCCGACTGCGGGCGGTCCACCCTGGAGACGGTCTCTCGCTTTACTTTCGGCTGTGAGAAGTCGAGGGAGGTTCTGTGTTCCTGCGGCAACCTGCTTCTCGTGGTAAGCATGAAGAATCAGAAATCCTACTGGCTGGAGATCAACTGTGTGATCTGTGAGTCCACCCACCTGTACCACCTGGCTCCGGGGGAACTCTGGTCTCGCGAGGTGTTTCACCTGTCGTGCCAGGAAACCGGTTTGGAATTGGGCTGCATCGGACCCTACGAACGGGTCAAGGCCTACCTGCAGACCAAAGAGCAGGCCCTGGAGATTCTGGTTGAGGAAATGGGTGGGCCGAACTACTTCCGGGACGCCGAAGTCATGTTGTCCACCCTTACTTACGTACACACCCTGGCCGAGGAGGGCGGTCTTTCCTGCCCCTGCGGGGAGAACCGCATTGAGCTTGAGATATTTCCGGACCGAGTCGAGTTGCATTGCCGGCATTGCCTCCGCATGTTTTTGCTGGCGGCCGAGAACGAGCAGGATCTTGACCGGTTGGAGGCGCGCGAGTCCATCGAGTTGCGGCGGCAGGTGTTCAACGAAAAGAAGAGAAAAGTGCGCCGCCGCAAACGTGACAATCAGTAAACGGAGAGATGACGCGTGACACTGGTGAACCTGGCCGCGATCCTGAAGCACGCCCAAATCGGCGGCTGGGCTGTTGGAGCCTTTAACTGCAACAACCTCGAAATTCTTCAGGCCATCATCCGGGCCGCTGAGGCCGAGGTCTCCCCGGTGGTAGTGCAGGCCAGCCAGGGAGCGATCAAATACGCCGAGCTGAATTACATCGCCGTCTTGGCGCTTGAAGCAGCCAGGAGTGCTTCGGTGCCGGTGGCCGTGCACTTGGACCACGGCACGAGTTTTGAGCAGGTGGTGCGTTGCGTGCGCGCGGGCTTCAGCTCGGTGATGATTGATGGTTCCCACCTGCCTCTGGAGGAGAACGTCGCCTTGACCCGCCGGGTGGTCCAACTGGCCCGGCCCGTGGATGTTTCCGTGGAAGCCGAGCTGGGCCGCATCGGCGGCACCGAAGACGACATCACCGTGGATGAACGGGAAGCGTTTTTCACGGAACCGGACGAGGCGGCCTATTTTGTGGAATCCACCGCGGTGGACGCCTTGGCGGTGGCCATCGGGACGGCGCACGGGCGGTATCGCGGTACACCCCGCCTTGATTTCGAGCGCCTGTCACGGATCCGGGCGCGGGTCGCCGTTCCGCTTGTGCTGCACGGGTCGTCGGGGGTTCCGGCCGATGCGGTCCGGGAAGCGATCAGCCGTGGGGTGTGCAAGGTCAACATCGACACCGACATCCGGCAGGCCTTTACCGGTAAAATCCGGGAGGTGTTGGCCGGAGCCCCCGCTGAGATCGACCCCCGGAAAGTGCTTGGTCCCGCCCGGGAAACGGCGGTTGACGTAATCTGCGAAAAGATCCGCCTGTTCGGCGGTTCAAGCCACGCGAAAGACGTATAGCCTCACGACCAGCGACCAACGATAAGATTAGCGGGAGGTCAAAATCTCATATGGAACTGTTTCTGGATACCGCCAACGTTGATGAAATCAGGGAAGCGGCCGCTCTTGGCGTGCTCTCCGGCGTCACCACCAACCCGAGTTTAATCGCCCGGGAGGGACGGGACTTCACGCAGGTGGTCCGGGAGATTGTGGAGATCGTGGATGGCCCGGTGAGCGCCGAGGTGATCAGTACCGAAGCGGACGCCATGGTCGCCGAGGCCGAGGAACTGGCCCGGATTCACCCTAACGTGGTCATTAAGATTCCCATGGTGCCCGAGGGTCTGAAAGCGATAAACAGGTTGGAACCGCGGGGAATCAAAACCAACGTGACCCTGGTTTTTTCGGCCAACCAGGCCTTGCTGGCCGCGTTGGCCGGGGCCCGCTACGTCAGTCCGTTTGTCGGGCGTTTGGACGATGTCGGGCAGGACGGCATGGCAGTAGTGGCCGAGACGGTGGAGATTTTCGATCTGCACGACCTGGAGACCAAGGTGATCGCGGCTTCGATCAGACACCCCCTGCACGTGATTGCCGCGGCCCGGGCCGGAGCGCACATCGCGACCGTGCCTTACAAGATTTTGATGCAGATGGCCAAGCACCCGCTTACCGACGTCGGTTTGAAGAAATTCCTGGACGACTGGGCCAGGCTCCAGAACCGCTAGGCTGCTAACCCCTTCCTCAGGGTTTCCCGCCTCGAGCCTGGGATTTCAAGATGTCCCCTTATGTTTCAAGGTGAATTCCTCTTGGTTTCGCGCACGCGGGCGGACTGTGCCCGCGGGACTTCCCGCTCGTTATTGAATAAAAAAGATCGCGGGCGGCAATAAAAATAACGACCCTATTAGAAGGGAGGGTTGCTTTTGTCATTAAGTGAATTGCAACGAAAGACCGTTGCCGAGTTGCAGAGTCTCGCCAAGGAGCTGAACATCCCATCCCACTACCGTTTAAGGAAAAAGGAGCTGATCACCGAGATAGACCGGGTTCAACAGGAACTCCGGCAAACCGAGGAACGGCCGTCCCCGCCGGCGCATCATCAACCGGCCCCCGATTACCCCGAACCGCAACCCGAGCGGGAACGCCAAGTACCTCAGGAGGTGCCCCACCACCACCCGCATCCACAGCATCATCCGCATCACGATGCCGGGAGAATGCTGTCCGGCAGAAGCGGATTGTTTCAGGCGCAGGGCTTTCTGGAGATCCTGCCCGAAGGATACGGGTTCCTAAGGCCGTCGCAGTTTCTGCCTTCAAACGACGACATCTATGTTTCGGCTTCTCAGATCCGGAAGTTCGACCTGCGTACCGGGGACTTGGTTTCCGGTCAGGTGCGTCCTCCGAAGGACAGTGAGAAGTACCTGGCCTTATTGCGGGTCGAGACCATCAACGGGGAAGATGCGCTCACTGTCGGCCGGCGCAAGCACTTCGACGAGCTCACGCCGCTTTACCCGCAGGAACGGTTGACCCTGGAAACCGCTCCGAACCGGGTTGCGGCCCGGATCATCGACCTGATTTCACCACTGGGCAAGGGCCAACGGGGCCTTATTGTCGCCCCGCCCAAGGCGGGCAAGACCACGCTCTTGAAGGAGATCGCGAACAGCATCACGATCAATCACCCGGAAATCATCCTGATGATTCTCCTGATTGACGAGCGTCCCGAAGAGGTGACCGACATCCAGCGGTCGGTGAACGCCGAAGTGATCAGTTCCACTTTCGATGAGCCGGCTGATAACCACGTCAAGGTGGTGGAGATGGTCCTGGAGCGGGCCAAACGGCTCGTAGAGCACAAAAAGGACGTGGCCATCCTGCTGGACAGCATCACCCGGCTGGGCCGGGCCTACAACCTGGTGTCACCCCCTTCGGGCCGGACGCTTTCGGGTGGGGTGGATCCGGGGGCCTTGCACAAGCCGAAGCGGTTTTTCGGGGCCGCGCGCAAGATTGAGGAAGGCGGCAGCCTGACCATCCTGGCCACGGCGCTTATTGAAACGGGCAGCCGGATGGATGAGGTGATCTTCGAGGAATTCAAGGGTACGGGCAACTCGGAGCTGATCCTGGATCGGCGTCTTTCGGAAAGGCGTATCTTCCCGGCGATCGATGTGCAGCGTTCGGGCACGCGCAAGGAGGAACTGCTGCTGAACGAGGACGAACTCGATCTGATGTGGTATTTCCGCAAGACCACCAACCAGCTGTCCTCCTGGGAGGCCATGGAGCACATGATCGGGGAGATGCGGCGCACCAAGTCCAACAGCGAATTGCTGCGTAACTTCAAGGCCTTCAAACAGGCGGCCGGGGGGCCGTCCAACGGTTGGGTCCAGTCACAATCCCCGCTGAACCGCAAGTAACCAAAAAGAGGGTTAAAGTGGGCCGATAATGGAAAAACTAGCTAGCGAATGCTGACACCAGGTGGTGAGTTTGCCTTGTTTAAGCGTTTGCTGGCGACCGGTCTGGCCGGCCTCATGCTGGCGACGGCGCTTGCCTATCCGGCGGGGGCCAGGCTGGACGAGTGGATTGTACAGAAGCGGCCCTACGAGAACCCGCCTGCGGCGGAAAACACAGTTCCCAACCGGTATCTGGTCAGGGAAGGCGACAGCCTGTGGCGGATCGCCCAGGAGCACCGGGTGGGTGTGGAAACCTTGCTGGAACTCAACAGTATCCAGGATCCGGACTTCATCCGTCCTGGAACGTTGTTGACCGTGCCCGGCACCGGTTTCCAACACCAGGTGCGTGAGGGCGAAAACTTGACCGTGATCGCCGCCATGTACCAGGTTCCGTTAACCGAGCTGTTACGGGAGAACTGTCTGGCGGATCCGGACCTGCTGGTTCCCGGTCAGAAATTGCGTATTCCGGCCACCCCGCACGGCGGGCCGGCGGTACCGGCGGCCGGCTGGCGCAGCCTGATCGCTCCGGTGGCGGGGCCGCTGACGTCCATGTTCGGCTTGCGGGAGGACGGGCAGCCGCACTACGGCGTCGACTTCGCGGCCGACCACGGGGCGCCGATCAGGGCGGCGGAAGCCGGCCGGGTGACCTTCGCCGGTCCGGCGGGTACCTTCGGACTGCTGGTCGTCCTGGACCACGGGGACGGCTTGAATACTTATTACGCGCACTGTTCGGAGCTCCTGGTCGCCTACGGGGACCGGGTCAACGCCGGCGAGTTGATCGCCCGGGTGGGGGACACCGGACGTTCGTTCGGCCCGCACCTGCACTTCGAGGTACGCTGGCAGGGTCAGCCTTACGACCCGGTTTTGTACCTATCCGGCCTCGACTATGAAGTATAGGGGATCCTGAGGCCGATCAAGCCGGCCTGTATACGGCCGGGAAGAGTCAGAGCTTGTTCGGCAGGTTGGGAAAGAAAAACAGCGGGGATTGCCCCGCTGTTTTGTTGTGCCGGGGGATACCTACATCAGGTCGATAAGTCTGGATTTGAGGAACTGTCTGACCGAGAACATAAAGGTGATTGCCCCCAGGATAAAGATGATCGTCAGGTAATCCCAATCGTTTAACACCAACCCCAGGGCCATACCCGCGGCCGGGGGGTGTTCCGTGTTCGTGATCGTCATCAAAAGGATGGCGATGCCCACGGCCAGGGCCCCGAAAACGATATAGGACGCTCTTTGGGTGATGATCAGCGGCATGAGGGGACTGGTGCGAGACACAAAACAGCAGACGCAACCCACCAAGATACCAACAAAGTATCCCCCGAGTAAAGGCCGCGGTTGCGAGGGATAGGATTTGGGCATCGTGAACACGATGAAGGCACTCGCCCCCAGTGTGGCGATGATGGCCGTATGGGCGATAACGTCCAGGAACACGAGGACGACCAGGATGGTGGCCGCGGCCAGAGCACACTGCAACAGGTATCTGCCGGCGTTATTCTTGAACTTGGGATCGAGTATCCGGAATTTTGTCTCATTGTTTTCCAATGGCTAAAAGCCCCCAAATCTGGGAAAAAAGAAAATCGGGGTGTATGCTGATTAGGGATATACTTCAACAGAACGGTTGCTGCTCCTGCCGGAAATTGATGTTGCGTCCAGCCTTGTTAAGGGGTCAGGCTTGCATTTGCACTATTATTGGTTTACTACTAAAATGGCGTACATAGGACTTTGGTGATTGACGACGTTTATCATGTAATTGTCCGCGGTAATGCAATAATGCAGGCCTAATTCCTTTCAGCTGCGCGGTAACGCAATAGTGCAAGCCTGACCCCTTTTCGGCACTAGTGGAGAATGAGATTTCAGATTGATATGAACAAGGAGCGCCTGTATGCGGCTTTTGTACGCGGATGCGGAAGGTACCCTCTATGAGGATCCCGAGCTCGGGGCGGCCGGCTGGACCGGTGCCGAGATTGTACCCGTGCGGCAACAAGAAACAATCCCGCTGCCGCCGGGCTCCGACCTGGTGCTTCTCCCGGAACGGGCGCCGGTTGGTTGGGACGGCAAACCGGTGCGGAACGTCAAGCGGTTGAAGGGCGAGGAGAGGCTTTTCACGGTGGCCGCCCTGCTACCGGCCGGCTTCACCCGCACGCTGCTGCCGGCCTATGGCGTGTACGGCCGTCCACCCGACCTTGGATTGTTCGGGTACACGGCGGTGGCGGCCCGTGACGGAGAGTTTTACGCGGCCGCCGTTCACACCGACGAAGAGTACCGCTGGAACCCGCTCTTGTACAACGACCGGACCCTGCCCAGGCGGATTAAAATTAAGCGCAAGGAATTTCCCGACAACCGCTTGGTCGACCATCTGGCGCATTGTGCCACCGTCTATCACTGTCTGACGGCCCAGAACATCTTTTATTCCCGTTGGGAAGCCGGGATTCCGGTTTCCCCGGCCTGCAACGCCGATTGCCTGGGCTGCATCTCGCTCCAGCCCGCCGGGTGTTGTCCGGCTCCGCAGGCGCGGATCGGTTTTGTGCCCGCGGTCGCCGAGGTGGTGGAGCTGGGGGCCGCCCACCTTGCCCACGCCGTGGAACCGATCCTGAGTTTCGGCCAAGGCTGCGAGGGTGAACCGCTCCTGCAGGCCGGGCTGCTGGCCGATTCTATCCGGCGTATCCGGCAGGTGACCGGCCGGGGGACCATCAACGTGAACACCAACGGGGGCGACTGGCAAGCGCTGGACACGCCGGCCCGCGCCGGGCTGGACAGCGTCCGCGTCAGCCTCATCAGTGCACGGGAAGAGGTGTATGCCGCCTATCACCGTCCCCGGGGGTTCGGCCTGGCCGACGTGCGGCGCGCCTTGGCCGCGGCCGCCGACCGCGGCGTCTTCGTGAATCTGAACCTGCTGGTGCTGCCGGGGCTGACCGACCGGGAAGAGGAACTGGAAGCCCTCCTGGCCCTCATCGGCGCCGAAAAAGTGGACATGGTCCAACTCCGGAACTTGAACATTGACCCCTACCGCCTCTTTAAAACCCTGCCCCCCGCCCGGGGCCGGATCCTGGGGATCAGGAGCCTGATCGCCCGGCTGCGCGCCGTGCCCGGTCTCCGGGTGGGCAGCTTCACCCCGGGCTGAGAATCCCGATCTTGCCGGCACAAACCGAGTCAATTCCCGAATGTTTTCATCCCCCAAAGGCATATATCGGCGGCCGTGGTGCATAGGTGGTAACAACCGCGGAATGAAAGGCGCGAAAACCGGTAGGTATTTGAATACTTGCCTAACTGCGGCATATTGACTTTGAAGCCCAACGGCATTATTATTGAGTTAATTGAAAAACAATTTGCGCAATTCATCCCCAATCTATAATCAGGCCAATCAAGGAACCTGGCTGAAACTGACATTCAACACCACAAGGTAGCGGTCAGCCTGCAAAATGGATAAGCCACTCAGCATGACACGCTAAATAATACAAATTCAACTGGATTCGGGCCTTTCGTTTCCTCCGGATGTCCGACACGCCTGACCGGGGGGTGGGAAGAGCGTCGGGAAGTAGCCCATACCATACTTCTGTACGGGAAGGGGGAATGAGCGGCAGGAGGATTAGGCTTACAACGGTTGTTGTTTGGGCGTTAACCATAATCCGTTTAAAGGGGTGTAAGCTTAATGGGCGCTGAATCGAGAGATGACGTAATTACAGAGAAACGTTTGACTACTTGGGAGCAGTTCCATAAAACCGAAGACTACTGGGCTATCTGGCTGGGGGCGCTGTTGCTGATATTCGCACTGATTCTGGTTCTTGCCAAACCGCCCGCGAACCTGGAAAAGATGGACGAATACCGCGTGACCATGGAACAGGAAATGGACCGGGCCGGTTTTCGGACCATCGCCTATTTTGAGGCGGAAAGCGCGATGAACAGCGTCCGGGCCCGCGGCGAAGACCCGATGAAGATTATCTACGCCTACACGGACCGACCGAAAAGCTGGACCAGCAACCCGCTTCCGTCCATCTACCTGAGCGAGAGTGACGCGGCCGCGAAACGGGCCGCAGCCGCCGAAAAATACGCCGCGGCGCAAGCGGCGACGCCTTTGGCCCGGGCCAAGGCCGAAGAAGCCGAAGCCCTCGCCGCGGCCGCCGGTTTCCAAGACCGGCAGCTTAACCAGCAGGCGCGGGCGGCCATCGCCGAGTGGCGCAGCGCCGTGGACGCGGAATCCAAGGCCAAGGCTGCCGCGGAAACCAAAGCATACAACCTCATCCCCTCTCTTATTATACTCATGATTATCCTCGGACTCTTCTTCTCCATCGGCCTGCGGTTCATGGGCGCTAAGGTGAGGAAATTCCTGATTGGTTTCCCGGTGATATTCATCATTGCGGCAATCGCCTACTTGATCTCCGAACAGGCCACCCTGAAAGGCTTCGGTTTCTCTTACGTGCTGTGGGCGCTCATCATCGGCCTTCTGATCGCGAACACCATCGGGACGCCCAAGTGGGTGAAGCCGGCGGTCCAGACCGAGTATTACATCAAGACCGGCCTGGTGCTCTTGGGTTCCGGCATCCTGATCAACAAGATCGCGCTCATCGGCATCCCGGGCATCTTCGTGGCCTGGGTGGTGACGCCGATCGTGCTGGTCTGCACCTACTGGTTCGGCCAGAACGTCATTAAGGTGCCGTCCAAGGAGTTGAACATCACCGTCTCGTCCGACATGAGCGTGTCCGGGGTGTCGGCGGCTATTGCCACCGCCGCGGCCTGCCGGGCCAAGAAAGAGGAGTTGACTCTGGCCATCGGCATGTCCATGGTCTTTGTGGCGGTCATGATCTTCGTGATCCCGGCGGTCGCCAACGCGGTCGGCATGCACCACGTGTGGGCCGGCGCCTGGATCGGCGGCACGGTCGACAACACCGGGTCCGTGGTCGCGGCCGGGGAGCTGATCGGCCCGGCGGCGATGTATACGGCGGCCACCATCAAGATGATCCAGAACATCATGATCGGGGCCATCGCTTTCGGCGTGGCGGCTTACTGGGCCCTGAAGGTGGAGCGGGAGCGCTCGGGCGTGGCCGGACAGGTGGACTTGACCATCGGGGGCGCCCTGGGCGAGATCTGGTACCGCTTCCCCAAGTTCGTCCTCGGCTTCATCGGCGCGTCGGTGGTGTTCTCCATCCTGTACGCGAGTGCCGGTGAGGGTTGGAGTCAAGCGATGCTCGACAACGGCGTGCTGTCGTGGGAAAGCCGGTTC
>JACUUW010000281.1 GCA_014859075.1 Desulforudis sp. | reverse complement strand
CCTCCTCAATATACTCACAGTCCCGCCGGTGTCCCAGGCCTTCGTCCACGATGCACCGGACGCCCGCGTGGACCACCTGCTCGAACACCCGCCGGGAGAAGTCACGGTGCTTGCTCTTCTTGCCCACTCCGGTGGGCACGTGGTCTTCAACGGCCAGCATCAGTTCCCGCAGCTGCGGAATCCCGACTTCCCGCACCTTCAGGTCGGTGCCCACCAGCCGGACCCCGCAGTTGATGTCCATCCCGACCGCGCCCGCCGAAATCACTCCGTCCTCGGTCATCGCCATTACGCCGCCGATGGGGAGCCCGAAACCCTCGTGGATATCGGGCATACCGATCACCGGTTCGACCACGCCCGGCAGCATGGCGGCGTTGGCCAGTTGCTCCAGGCTCTTGTCCTCCCGTAGCAGAGGTCTCAAGGCCTCATTGATATATACCACTCCGTCCACCCGCATTTTACCCTTGCGCGGCAAACGGTACCGGTTTTTCCCGGCAGGGACCAGTTCCATGATTTCACACTCTCCCCAGCGACAGGGTCTGCTCTTGAATATAGCATAACCGCTTTTATCCGCGAAAGACAAGAAAACCCACACTCTAAGATCCGCCGTTTAACAGAGGCATCGGGGCTTTCTCGTCAATCACGCGCTTCGGTCGCCGCTCCCTGAACCGGGGTGCCGGCGGATGCCTGCACGGTGCGCAGGAGCCTGCGGGCCAGCAGCGCCAAGCTGCAAAGCCCCAGCACGGCGCTTAGCGCAAAGGCCTCGGGCGCGCCCCAGACCCGGGCCACCGCCCCGGCCATGAGGTTGCCGAAGGGCATCATCCCCAGAAACACGAGGGAGTACACGCTCATCACGCGGCCGCGCAGGCGGTCGGGCACCGCCAGTTGGACAGTGGTGTTCACCAGCCCGGCGAAGACCATCATGGACAGGCCCGCGACCAGCAGCAGGGGCCACGCCAACCAGTACAGCTGCACGGGGGCCAGGAACAACTGGGCCAGGCAAAGACCAAGCGCCCCGGCGAACAGTACCCGGACCCGGGGGCCGTGGTGGCTGACGTAAGCCAGGTACACGGCCGCCAGCAGGGCGCCGATGCCGTGGGCGCCCATTAGAAAGCCGAAACCTCCGGCGCCCTGGTGCAGCACGTCACGGGCGAAGACCGGGATCAGGACGTTGAAGTTGAAGGCGAACAAACTCAGCGAGGCCATCAACAGGATCGGGTACAGCACCTCGGAGGTGTTGCGGATGTAGCCCAGCCCCTCCGCAATTTCGGACCATACTTGTTTGAAATCCTTAACGTCTCCACCATTTAGGGCCCGGTCCTCGAGCCGGATCATGGATAACCCGGCCAGCACGGCCATGAAGCTGGCCCCGTTGATCAAAAAGCATAACGGCAGGCTGAAGGCCGCGATCAAAAGCCCCCCCACGGCGGGGCCGACGAAGCGGGCCGCGTTGAACACCGAGGAGTGCAGGGCGATGGCGTTCATCAGGTCTTCCCGTCCGGTGAGTTCAATCAGGAAGGACTGGCGTGCCGGAATGTCGATCGCGTTGGTGGTACCCACGAAAAAAGCCAGACACAACACATGCCAATATTCCACCAGTCCGGTGAGCGTCAACAAACCCAGGGTGAAGGCGACCAGCATCATGCACGACTGGGTGGCCATGATCAACCGGCGCCGGGCCACGTGGTCGGCGATTACGCCGCCCACCAGGCTGAAAAGAAGCACCGGTGCAAACTG
>JACUUW010000056.1 GCA_014859075.1 Desulforudis sp. | reverse complement strand
GTCTGACCCCGGTTGGAGTTATTCATGGATCCAGGGCTCCAGCGCCTGTTGGTAGTCCAGGAGTTCGGCATCCACAAAAAACAGCTCTATCTCCCGTGCGGCACTGGCCGGTGAATCGGAACCGTGGACGATATTCCGGCCGACGTCGATCCCATAGGTTCCCCGGATTGTCCCGGGAAGCGCTTTCGCCGGTTGGGTCGCGCCCATCATTTCACGGATGGTGGCGACCACGTTCCGGCCCTCGATCACCATGGCCGCCACCGGGCCGGAGGTGATGTAGGAAACCAAGTCCTCAAAGAAGGGCTTGCCCTGGTGCTCCGCGTAATGCCGTTCGGCCAGGTCCCGGTGGATTCGCAGCATCTTCAACGCCACCAGCTTGAACCCACGGCGCTCGAACCGGGCCACAACCTCGCCCACCAATCCGCGTTGGACGCCGTCAGGTTTGACCATCACAAAGGTTCTCTCCAAACCCTATGAGCCTCCTTGCTGCGCAATCTCCGGCTCCACGGTTTCCTTGTGTTCCCCGGAAGCCTTCTTGATCAGGTTTTCGAACTCTTTCCCTTCCAGCGTCTCCCGCTCGAAAAGCGTGTTGGCCACCAGGTGCAGTCCTTCCATGCTGTTGGTCAGAATGGTCCCGGCCCGCCGGTAACAATCGTCGATGATCCGCCGCACCTCCTGGTCAATGGAACTGGCCACCTCTTCGGAATAGTTGCGGTCGCGGGAGATGTCGCGCCCCAGGAAGGGTGTGTCCTGTTTCCGCCCCAGGGTCAGAGGGCCGAGTTCATCACTCATGCCGTATTCCATGATCATCTTGCGGGCGATCTCGGTAGCCCGCTCCAGGTCGTTCTGGGCCCCCGTGCTGATCTCCTTCAGCACCAGATCCTCGGCCACCCTGCCGCCGAGAAGCATGGTGATCTGGTCCAGGAGTTGCGACCGGGTCGCATAGTACCGTTCCTCCTTTGGCAAGAGCAGCGTATAACCACCGGCCCGGCCCCGCGGGATAATCGAAATCTTGTGCACCGGGTCGCTGTTCGGCAGGAAGTAGCTCACCAGGGCATGGCCGGACTCGTGGTAGGACACCAGTTTCTTTTCGTAGTCGCTGATGACCCGGGACTTCTTGGCCGGTCCGGCGATGACCCGTTCAATAGCATTCTCCAGCTCTTCCATTCCAATCCGTTTTTTGTCGGCCCGCGCCGCCAGGAGCGCGGCCTCGTTGATTACGTTTTCCAGGTCGGCCCCGGAAAATCCGGGGGTACGCCGGGCGATTACGTCCAACTCGACGTCATCCGCCAGCGGCTTGTTGCGGGCGTGTATCTCGAGAATTTCCCTGCGCCCGTTGATGTCCGGCTGGGTAACAATGATCTGCCGGTCAAAACGCCCGGGCCGCAAGAGGGCCGGGTCCAGAATATCCGGGCGGTTGGTGGCCGCAACGACGATGATGCCCTCGTGCGGGCTGAACCCGTCCATCTCTACGAGCAACTGGTTCAGGGTCTGTTCCCGCTCGTCGTGACCCCCGCCCAGGCCGGCGCCGCGCTGGCGTCCGACCGCGTCGATCTCGTCGATGAACACAATGCAGGGCGAATGCTTTTTGGCGTTCTCGAACAGGTCGCGCACCCGGGACGCCCCGACGCCCACGAACATCTCGACGAAGTCCGAACCGCTGATGCTGTAGAAGGGCACGCCGGCCTCCCCGGCCACGGCCCGCGCCAAGAGCGTCTTCCCGGTGCCGGGCGGTCCGAACAGCAGTACGCCTTTGGGAATCCGGGCGCCGATCTCGCTGAATTTTCCGGGATCCTTGAGAAAGTCGACCAGTTCCTGGAGTTCCTCCTTGACCTCGTCGACCCCGGCCACGTCGCTGAAGGTAACCTGCGGGGTGTCCGGGCTGTGGAGCTTGGCCCTGCTCTTGCCGAAGGACATCACCCGGCTGCCCCCGCCCTGGCTCTGCTGCATGAGAAAGAAAAACAGTCCCACCAGCAGCAGGATCGGCAGGAACGACATGAACATGGTCGTCAGCCAACTGGGCCGGTCCGGAAGCTCCTGCCTGTGCTGTACGTTCTTATCCCGGAGCAGGTCCAACATTCCCTGGTCCCCCGCCGGGCCCTTCGTTTCAAATTTGGTACCGTCCCACAGCTCGCCGGTGATGATGTTCGTTTCGGTATCGGTCTTGATCACCACGGAAGCCACGCTGCCCCGATTGACGGCCTGGAAAAACTCGTTGTAGTCCAGGGTCCGGATGTCGGTGGTTCCCGGGGAACTGTACTTGAGAAGGGCGATGACTACCAGTACGATCAAGATGTATATGCTCAAGTTTTTGAGAATTCGGTTCAATCAAGTCACTCCCTTCGGACTCTCACTAGTTGGTCCACAACAGGAGTATATTATCACATTTTATGTCCGCTTTCAACAAGATTCAAACGACGCCGACCCGGGCTTCGAGACCGACAACAGCACTACCGTGCGGGTTTGTGGGCTCAATTTACAGAAGTCGGCGATCCGATATCCGGCCACCCAGACCAGACGGTCCCGGCGGTCAAGCACAAGCGGTATCCAGTCCCGTTCCAATCGAGGCACTTTACAGTTGATGAAAAACTCCTTCAGCTTCATGCTCCCCCCGACACCCTGGGGTGCGAACGAGTCACCGGGCCGCCGGTTTCGCACGTAAAGCGGCAGGGTCAGGGAGTCCAGATCCACTGCGGCCTGACCGGGAGATAATGCCTCGGTTTTCAGGTCTTCGGCCGGCATAATTTCGGCCGTCAAGTAGCGGTTCACCACCGGCAGTTCGGTACGCCCCGGAACCTGGAGTTCGTAACGCCAGGGTGCGGCCTGGAGCGGGATGGATCTCAGGGTGAAAACCATTTCGCCGGCCTGCTTCTCAACGCTGATCCCCCGGGGCAGATCCAGCCGCCGGCCCCCGGCTTTGGCCCGGGCCAGGGAGAGCACCCGTTCCACGTGCTCGAAATCAAGCGCACCCGGACCGCTGTTCAGATTTGACCAGGCTTCCCGCACCACCCGCCGTCCCAGCGCCAAGGGCAGTTCCGCCAACCCCCGGGCATCGATCCGGACATCACCGTTCACCATGGCGGCAAAGCGGCGGAAGGCCTCCACCGCCTGTCCCTCCATGTAGGCATTCTCCTCTCGGCAAACCTCACCCAGCCGCAAAAGAGTTGTGACCAGATTCGGATTGTACTCGGCCTCCAGCAGCGGCACGAGGTTGTGGCGCAGGCGGTTCCTGGTGTAGACCGGGTCGATGTTGGAGGGATCCTGGCGCGGGTCGAGACCGCGTTCGCGGCAGTACGCCTCGATATCCCGGCGCCGCACCGCCAGCAGCGGCCGGATGAAGGGGGGACGTACCGGGAGCATGCCGGCCAGCCCGGCCGGACCGGTGCCGCGGAGAAAGTGGTGGAGAATGGTCTCAACCTGATCGTCGGCCTGATGGCCGAGAGCCACCCGTACCGCGCCGGTTTCCCGGGCCACCCGCTCGAAAAAATGGTGGCGGACCTCCCGGGCCGCCACCTGGATGGAAAGACCGTGTTCCTGCCGGTAGGCGGCCACGTCGCACGCTTCCACCGTGCAGGGCACGCCGAGCTTTTCCGCCAGTTGGCGGACGTACCGGGCATCGGCGTCGGCCGACGCGCCGCGCAGACGGTGGTTCAGGTGGGCGGCGGCGAGGGAAATCCCCAGCAAATCACGCAAGCCGGACAGCACATCCAGCAGGGCCACTGAATCCGGCCCCCCGGATACCCCTACCAGCACCCGCATCCCCGGAGAAACCATCTGGTGGCGGAGCATATAAGCTTTGATCCGGGCCTGAAAATCCAACACATTCACCCACGTACCGGAAGAAGAAAAGCTTTGGTTAGGTATTCCACGCGGGCCCCGGTTTTCCTCTCGGCTCAGGACTCCGTCTCCTCCAGTTTCGCCACCAGCACCGTCATATCGTCGGGTACGCTCCCGCCGGCCGTCTGGCGGGCTTGCTGCAACACCAGGTCGGCCATCCGCTGGGGTTCGGTACGCGGCAGGTCGCGTAAGAGCTCACCCAACCAAGTTTCCCTATCCAGGGGACCACCATAACAGTCGGTCACCCCGTCGGTGACCATCACCACCAGATCGCCCACGGAGAGCCTGCGCACCACCGCGGTGAAGTCTATTTCCCGGATGATGCCCACCGGGAGCGACGCGCTCTCCACCACGCTCACTGTGTTCCTGCCCACGACAAAACTGGGCGCGGCCCCGATCTTTACGAACTCTGTCTGCCCGGTGTAGAGATCGACCATCGCCAGGTCGACGGTGGCAAAGCTCTCGTCGGGCGCTCGGAGAAGCAGAATGGAGTTTACCGTTTTCACGGCCATGTCCTTCCCAAAGCCGGCTCTGAACATATGTTCCAGCAGGGAAATGGTCGTGCTCGATTCCAGGGCCGCCTGGCGGCCCACGCCCATGCCGTCACTCAACAAGAGGGCGCATTTCCCTTCCGGCAGCTCCAGATATGAAGCTGTGTCCCCGGAGACGGTGCTGCCACCCTTCCCGACCTGAGCCGATCCGACCGACATCCGGTAGCGCAAAGCCGGGCGCAGCCGGAAGGAGCATTCAGGGGCGCTCTCATCCCGGGAGCAACTGGTGTCGCTCACCGTGAAGGGCTGGCCGATCACCCGCGACACCACCGGAGCCACCACGTACTGGCAGGCCAGTTCACCACGACAGCTCGGTCTGCTGATGGTGATTTCCAGCCTCCCGTCGTCCCGGTGACGGGCCTCAATCCGATGTACCGGCACGTCGATCTCCCGCAGCTTCCGCCGGAGCATCCCGTCGATCTGACCCGCCCGTTCGATACTGCTGCAAAGCTCGGTGGACAGATTGTGCATGATCCGGGACAGGCCACGCAAGTTTTCAGACACCACCTCCCGGCTTTCCACCAGACGCCGGTACCAGTAGCGGTTCACCCGGTAGGTTTCGTGCAGGCAGGTGAGGGCGACGGCCATTTCTTTCAGCCGCAGGCACTTCCGACGCACGTCTTCGGGAAAGTCCTCCGGGCCCACCCGACCGGCAGCCTCAACACGGGCCAGAGTTTCGGCGAATTCCCGGTGGGTCCGTTCAGGATCCCGCTCCCAACAACCGCGATAAAGATTGCAGTCCTGGCAGATACGAGCCTTCACTTCGTTCAACAATTCGCGTAGCGGTTTTTCGGTTTCGGTTTCGAGACCGGCCGGCGAAACCTGAGCAAAAGTGCGGGAGAGTTCGGCGAACATGCGGGCCCAACTCCGGACCCGGCTCTTGACCAGTTCCTGCAGCCGTTCCTCGCTGAACCCGGAACCCAGGACACCGCCGGGAACCAGGGCATGCAAATCCTCAAACCATTTGCGCGGAATCAACGCAAAGAGGACCGCCGCCGCCCCCGCTTCGGTCAGTACCCCCGCCAGTTCCCGGTAATCGCCGATGTAAACGGCCAGGGTGATGTTCCCCAGTACGAACCCGGCCGCCACCCCGGGTTTGCCGAAACGGCGGAATACACCGCCCAGGAAACCGGCAAACGCGTATACGCCGGCCACCGCTGGCGCCACCGTGTAGGCGATTCCGGGGATGATCCCGATCACGGCCCCCCCGGCCGCACCCAAACCGGCCCCACCCAGCATGGCAACCACCAGAATGAGGAACTTGCTCACCACCCCGTGCAGCGAAACCAAGCTGTAACCAAGTCCGCCGGTACCGGCCACCGCCGCAGCCAGCAGTATCAACACGCAGAAGAATTCCTCGTTGGCCAGGGGGCGGGAGCGCGGGGAAAGCGCCACCAGGAAAACATAGGTCAGTACACCGGCCAGCAGGCTTTCAAAGAACACGGCTACGTATTCGTAGAGCACGGCGCCGGAAAAGGCCAAATAGGAACCCTTGATCACGACGGCCGCCATCCCGACCAGCACGGCCACGGCCACCCGGGGCCTGCGGGTATCCGCCGGAATGGTCTTCAACCCAAAGACGACCGCAGACAATACCAAAATCAGCGGGCCCAAAGCAGATAGACTGAAAATGGTGGCCTGTCCGGCCAGACCGGCGGCCGCCGCCACCCATCCCCAAGGCCCAAAGGTGTAGGCGGTGACACCCACAAAGGCGACCACAAAAGGACTCAGTTCACCCAGCAATACCGCCCGGCCCAGGAAGAAGGCCAAAATAATAAGCCCCAGTTTGCTCCAATGCGGCAACTCCAGGGCCTGCCTCAAACCCGGGCGGACAGAGCGCCGACGCCGGCCCCGGCGGGATATGTCCACCCCGGCCCAGCCGTTTCTGTGCCCCATCCCGTAAGCTTTGGAATGATTGACCACGAGACCAACTCCCAGTACCTGGAATTTAATCCATTGTAATACAGGTCCCGGGAGATTTCTGTCAGATTAGGTTCCCGCTTAGGCTTTTTCTTTCGACACCCTGCGGCCGTACAGGGCCAATCCGTGTAGAATATCGGCCTCGCTGACGGTCATTTCCGGTACGTCCAGCACCCGCATTACGAGGCGCACGATGCGTGCCCCGGCCACGATGATGTCCGCCCGCTCCGGCTGCAGTCCGGGTATTCGACTCCTTTCCTCGACCCCCACCGCCTCTATCCGGCCCAGGATCCGGTCGACCTCCTCCCGACCAAGCCGGAAACCATGTACCCGTTCCGGGTCGTAAACGGCCAGTTGCCGGGCCATGGCGACCAGAGTAGTCACCGTCCCGCCCACGCCCACCAGCCGCCCGTGCCGGAGTCCTGCCGCCTCTTCCGCCGCCGTACCGATGATTGCGGCCATCTGGGCGTCAGTATATTCCTGTTCGGTCATGCGCACCGCACCCAAGGGCAGGCTCCGAAAGACCGGTGAACCGGCCTGTGTCCACACAAACTCGGTGCTGCCCCCGCCCACGTCCACCACCACGGTTTCCCCGGGGTCCACGCCCAGTCCCGAAACCACACCCAGGTACCCGTAAACCGCTTCCTCCCGTCCTGAAAGCACCCGCACCGATAAACCGGTCATCTCCTTCACCAATTCCAGGAACCGCTCACGGTTACCCGCCTCCCGCACGGCCGCGGTGGCCGCTACCACCACCTCGTCCGTCCCGGCCGACTCCAAGAGCTTCCGGTAGGCTTGCAGGCATTTAATCGTCCGGTCCATAGCCCGTTCCAGCAGCCGCCCGCCCGCCAAGTTCTCACCCAAGCGGGTGGTCTCAAGCGCCGTCCGGACCACTTCCAGCCGGTCCCCTGAATACACCCGGCCGATCAAAAGTCGGGTCGAATTGGTGCCGATGTCGATCACCCCGACCGTTTCGACCATCAGCTTGCCACCTCCCATGAGGTGCCAGGCACTAACTTATTAACTTATTTGATTGATGTTAGAATGGAACGCTCGATAAGTTAATAAGTTAGTGCCTGGCACCGCTCACAAAATTATTGACGCTCCGGCTGTTTTCCGGTATACATAAGTATGTGCCCCGTATACTTGGACCTAAAACCAAGGAGGACTCCCACTTGAAACTCCGTCTTGGATTACCAAAAGGCAGTTTGCAGGAAAAAACCTTTCAATTATTTAAGAAAGCGGGTTACCACATTGCGGTTAATTCGCGTTCTTACTACCCGTCGGTAAACGACCCCGAACTGGAGATCCTGCTGATGCGCGCCCAGGAGATTCCACGGTACGTCCATCAGGGCGTGCTCGACGCGGGCCTGAGCGGGCTGGACTGGATCCTGGAAAACGAGGCCGACGTGATTGAAGTGACCGACCTGGTTTACAGCAAACAGTCGGCGCGCCCGGTGCGCCTCGTGTTGGCCGTGGCCAACGACAGCAATATTCAGAAGGTACAAGATCTGCAGGGCAAACGGATCGCCGCCGAGTTGGTAAACGTCACCCGCCGCTATCTCGCCCAGCACGGCGTGACGGCTAATGTGGAGTATTCCTACGGCGCCACCGAAGTGAAGGTGCCGAATTTGGTCGACGCCATCGCGGACCTGACCGAAACCGGCAGTTCCCTGCGGGCGAACAGTCTCCGCATTATCGCCACCATCCTGGAATCAAACACCAAACTGCACGCCAACCGCGCGGCCTGGGCCGACGCCTGGAAGCGGGAGAAGCTGCAGAACCTGGCCGTCCTGCTGACCGGCGCCCTGCGCGCCGAGGCCATGGTCGGACTCAAGATGAATGTCCCCGGCGACCGGTTGGACGAGGTGCGCAGCGTGCTCCCGGCGATGAAACACCCGACCGTCTCCCAACTTTTCAACAGCGACTGGGTGGCCATCGAAACCATCCTGAACGAGCAACAGGTACGGGACCTGATCCCGGTCTTAAAGCGGGCCGGCGCCCAGGATATCATCGAATACCCCTTGAACAAGGTTATCCCCTGACCTGGATTGACCAGAATTCAGAATCCAGAATGAGCAACAAGGAACCAGAACAGAGTAAGACCGGGATCTTACCGGTACCCGCTTCTCTGTATCACCCAATCCGGCCCCGGAATGAATGTTCTCTTGCCACCGCAGATGTTTACAGGAGAGACCCTTATTTTCCTCGCGTCTCCCGAGCCGAATTCCTGCATCATCCTAATATTCTTTATTAAATCCTTCCACTTTCTTCTGAATTCTGAATTCTGGATTCTGAATTCCTGTTCCCGAATTTAAAGCCTCCGGGACATTTCCCGGAGGTTTAGTTCTTGCTCCCGACCCGGCTTCTGAATCATGAATTCTGAATTCTTCCCCTTTTCACCGCTTCCGCAACCTGCCCGTCAACTTCGGGAGAAAGTGGTACCGCAAGTCGAGCAGGCCGAGCACGACCAGTCCCAGGACAAAGCCAAGCGTACGGCGCACCCTGATGCGCAACGTCGGCCTGTAAATCCCTTTGTCCTTTGACTTCACCTCTCAAGCCCCCCTTCCCGACCGCCCTGGGTCCGTCCCTAAGAGACTTCGATTCCGGGGGCCCAATTCCTTTCGTCTAGTCTTTAATGTCCGGATTGATTAGGGTGAAAACCCCGTCTTCAGTCGGCATGGGCACTATTCTGGTTTCTCCCGGTTTGATCAAATTCAGACGCTCCCTGGCCGTTTCTTCAATGTAGCCTTCTGATTCAAGTATGGTAAGGCGGTTCCACAGGTATTCATTCTCCTGCCGGAGATCAACCACCCGTTCCTGCATTTCCGCTATCGATTGCTGCATGGCCCAAAGCTTGTTCAATTGAAAACCGAGGGATACCGCAAAATATAGCAACAGAATGATGATCAACAGAACGGGCAGTCTGCTTTTGACCAGGTTGAATTTACGTCTTCTCGGTAACGCCGTCTGCAAACTGCTCACCCTCCTCGTTAACGAAAATGCCCAGGGGATCGCCCGTCATCACCAATACCACCTGGTAGCCCTTGGCACGGGCCCGGTTGAAAAGGGTGGCCACCGTGCTGGGGCTCAAACCGAGCCGTTTTGCCACCTCGCCGTTGGCGTAACCCATTTCCTTGAGCGCCACTACCTGCCGCTCTCGAAAACTGAGCCGCTCGGCGCCCCTAATCTCCAACTGCATTGTTATCCCCGACTTTGTCCACAATTTGTGTACAATTTAACTACAAGCACTCATGCTTTTCTACGGCGGTAAGAAATTTCCTTCCGCAGAACCAAAAAAATTAGAGTCAAAACTTAATACTTGGTACAATGGATAGGGAATCGTGGAGGAGGGATATGTATGAATGACCGCAACAGGAAGGACCGGGAACCGGAGGTGATCGTGGAACACGTCCCCGGGAGACGGGGCCCCGAACACTGCAGCTATCGGACCGAGGGTGGACCATCACGTCGCTGTTTCTACTACCACACGGGTTCCAGGCCGATTTCGCCCTTCCGGCTATTCGTGCTGGCCGCGACGGGGTTGGCTGTTCTTTGCCTGCTCCTGGCGATCGGTGGAGCGTTACTGCTTATGGCCCTGGTTGCCGGATTGGCGTATACGGTTTGGCGGCGACTGTCCGGAAGAAGATAAACAGGAGGTTTACGATGCGCGAATTGGGTGTTTTCCTGGTTTTTGCTTCCGCTTTGCTTTACCTGGCGGTTGAGCGCCAATCCCCGGTCCCGGCGCTGCTATTTGTCGCCGGTCTGATGGGACTGTTGGTCGGCGTGCTGGCGCCCCGGAAAAAGTTGCTACTCGGACTGGTGCCCGCCTTGGGCGGATTCCTTATTCACCTGGTCGTGGCCTACCCGCAAGAGATCCAGGGCCTAACGGTCCTTCTAAACGTCTGGGTGCCCCTTGCGCTGGCTTCCTTGGTCGGTTCCTTTCTTGGTTCGCGTCTCAGACTGTTTCCCCGTCGAGACGGGCAGCAACCCCGCTGAAACCCATCCTGATATTCT
>JACUUW010000055.1 GCA_014859075.1 Desulforudis sp. | reverse complement strand
GGACGCCACGCTGGCGGGCATGGGCATCAAGCTGGACGGTGTGTTGAACATCGCGGTTCCCCGGGGTAAGCTCCTGGACCGCCTGACCGGCCGCCGGGTGTGCCGGGCCTGCGGCGCGACTTACCACGTGCTGTTCAACAAGCCGGCGGAAGAAGGCAAGTGCGGCAAGTGCGGCGGCGAACTCTACCAGCGGAGCGACGACACCGAGGCGACCGTGAACCAGCGCCTGGACGTGTACGAAGCCCAGACCCAGCCCCTCATTGAATACTACGGCAAGCAGGACCTCTTGAAGGAAGTCAACGGTGATCAGGAAATCGGCAGGGTAACCAAGGACGTACTGGCGAGTCTGGGCCGGTAATCCCCCAGATAACGGACACTCAAACTCCCGGGGCTCTCCCCGGGAGTTGAAACTTTCCCACCGCTTTGACTTTGTCCGGCGTGCTCATTAGAATGAAGGTAACGGTGCGCGGCGGCCGGACGAAAGGAGTGGGAAATTGCCCACCTTCGATATCCCCGCCCGGGGTGTCCTGAAAATCAAGAACGCGGTCTTTGATTTCAACGGAACGCTGGCTGTCGACGGGCGCTTGGTGCCGGGAGTGGCGGAAAGGCTGAACGCGCTGGCCCGCGATATCCAGTTGTACGTGCTCACCGCCGATACCTTCGGCACCGTGGAGCAGGCCTGCCGGGACGTCGAATGCCGGGTGACGGTGGTGGGGGAAAACCCGGTGGGACCCGAAAAGGCCGGTTTCGTGGAGGCGCTGGGGGCACCCGTGACGGCCGCCTTCGGCAACGGCGCCAACGACGGGCCCATGCTGGCGGTGGCGGGGTTGAGCGTCGCGGTGGTGGGCGGCGAGGGCGCGGCCGCCGAAACGGTGGCCCTGGCCGACGTGGTCGTCCGGGACATCAACGACGGCCTGGACCTGTTGTTGAAACCGGGCCGCCTGATCGCCACGTTACGGCGGTAGCCGGCCTAAGCCGATATAGGGGGGAGAGGAGTTTCGTGCTGAAGAACTACGCCGAGATAGCCGCGGAAGAGGTGTTTGACGAGGTGTTGGCGCAACTGCGCAAGCAACGCCCGGAGCTCTGCGGGTGCCGGCGCTGCCGTGAAGACGTTCTGGCCGTGGCGCTGAACCGGCTGCCGGCCAAGTATATCGCCACCGACAAGGGGGAAATATTTACTAGGGTTGATTTCAGCCGGGTCGGTGGGAAGGCGGAGATCATCGCCAGCCTGATTCACGGATTTGAGCTAGTTAATAAACATCCACGCCACCAGTAGGCGTTTTTCGAATGTCAACAAAAGGGAGGGAAGACACTTGGAGAAGCGGTGCATCCTCTGCGGCCGGATGTTTGTCGTCGAAGACATGTGCGAGACCACCGAGGACGACGATCTCCTCACTCCGGAACCCCGGAAAACTGTGTCTATCTGTGATTTGTGCCGCAAAAAGCTGAAGCACGAGGCCGACAAGTCACAGAAGCCCACCAAGCCGGTGGGGTAGAAGCAGCCGGCCGAGCATCTTGACTATTTTGTTTTTGTAAGGGGGTATTTGATGGGAGCCCGGCGGTGGACTCTTTATGCCGTTGCGGCGGCACTGGTAATTTTGTTCATGCTTTTGGGCGGCGGCGCCCGGCTGTATACCGATTGGCTGTGGTTTTCGTCCCTCGGATACAGCAGCGTGTTCCTGACTGTCCTGCTGACCGACCTCGGTCTGCGGGTGGCCGTAGGCTTGGCGTTTTTTGCGTTCCTGTTCGCCAACATGCTGCTGACCAGGCGGGTCGTGCTGGAACAGGGTCACGTCACGCTCCGGGAAGGCAACGTGATCCAGATGGACACGGTGCCCTGGCAAGAATTGCTGAACAAGAAGATTCTGACCATAGTGTTCCTGGTGTTGAGCGCCGGCCTGGCCTACCTGTTCACCCTGTCGGTGGCCGGGGACTGGGTGCTCCTGCAGAAGTTTTTGAACCCGTCTTCCTTCGGGATCGCTGATCCGATCTTTGGCAAGGACGTCGGCTTTTACGTCTTCACTCTGCCGTTTCACATCTTCCTGTTCAACATCCTGTTTTGGACCGGTATCATCAGTATCCTGTTTGTGGGCTTGGCTTATTTCATTTCCAACCCGTTCCGCGGCCTTAAGGCGGTGTTCGCCAACAGCTTCGCCCGGGCGCACCTGTCCGGCCTGTTGGCGTTTGTCCTGCTGGTGAAGGCCTGGGGCTATCTGCTGCAGCAGTACCTGCTGCTGTACTCGGCGCGGGGTGTGGTGTTCGGGCCGGGGTACACCGACATCAACGCCACCCTGCTGGCCCTGCGGGTGCTCCTGATCCTGGCCGTGGTCGCGGCGGCTGCCGTCATTGCCAACGTCTTAATGCGCCGTTCGCAGATCATGGTATACGCGGTGGGCGGCCTGATCGTCACCTCGCTGCTCCTGGGTTCGCTTTTCCCGGCTGTGCTGCAGAAGTTCGTGGTTGAGCCGAACGAACTGAACCGCGAGCTGCCGTACATCGAACACAACATCAAGTTCACCCGGTTGGCGTACAACCTGGACCGGGTGGAAAAGGAACGTTTTCCGGCCGGGCGCACGGTGGGGCTGGACGCCATCGAGGCCAACGAAGGCACCGTGAAGAACATCCGCCTCTGGGACTGGGAGCCGTTAAAGGCCACCTACAGCCAGCTCCAGCAGATGCGCACCTACTATGAGTTCAAGGACGTCGACGTCGACCGGTACACCATCGACGGCGAGTACCGCCAGGTCATGCTGGCCGCCCGGGAATTGGAGCAGCAGGACCTGCCGGAGCAGGCCAAGACCTGGGTCAACGAGCGGCTGGTGTACACCCACGGCTACGGGGTGGCCATGAGCCCGGTGAACGAGGTGTCCAGCGAGGGCATGCCGGTGTTTCTGCTCAAGGACATCCCGCCGGCCACCGAGACCGACCTGCGCCTGGAACAGCCTGAGATCTACTTCGGCGAGGCGACCGACGACTACGTTATCGTCCGGACCAACCAGTTGGAATTCAACTACCCGGAAGGTGACGCGAACGTCCACACCACCTACGCGGCCGACAGCGGGGTGGAACTGGGTTCGTTCTTGAAACAGGCCGTGTTCGCGCTGTCCCTGTCGGACTACAAGCTGCTGTTGTCGACCGACGTACGGCCGGACAGCCTGATCCAGTATTACCGGAACATCTGGGAGCGGGTCCCCAAGCTCGCCCCGTTCCTCCGGTTTGACCAGGACCCGTACATCGTGGTGAACGACGGGAAGCTGTTCTGGCTGTGGGACGCTTACACAACGACGAACATGTTTCCGTACGCGGAACCGTTCCAGGGCCGTGACAACTACATCCGGAACTCGGTGAAGGTCGTGGTCGACGCTTACACCGGCGAGGTCGATTTTTACGTGGCCGAGCCCGACGACCCGATCATCCGGACCTTCGGAAAGATCTTTCCGGATATGTTCCAGGATCTGGACGCCATGCCGGAGGGCCTGCGGGCGCACGTCCGCTATCCGGTGGACCTGTTCAAGGCCCAGGCCAATTTGTATACGACGTACCACATGCAGAATCCGCACGTGTTCTACAACCGGGAGGACAAGTGGAACCTGCCGACCGAGATCTTCGGGCGCGACGAGCGCCCCATGGAGCCATACTACACCATTATCCGGCTGCCGGGCGAGGATGAACCGGAGTTCACGCTGATCATGCCCTTCACGCCGCAGGGCCGGAAAAACATGATCGGCTGGATGGCCGCCCGTTCGGACGGCGACCAGTACGGCAATCTCTTGGTGTTTGAGATGCCGAAGCAGAGCCTGGTGTACGGCCCGATGCAGGTCGAGGCCCGTATCAACCAGGACCAGTACATCTCCCAGCAGTTGACGCTGTGGGAGAACCGGGGGTCCACCGTGATCCGGGGCAACCTGCTCTGCATCCCGATTGAGGACAGTCTCCTGTACATCGAGCCGATTTACCTCCAGGCCGAGCAGAGCCGGATGCCGGAGCTCCGCCGGGTGGTGCTGGTGCACGGCGACCGGGTGGTGTTTGAGCCCGACCTGCCGCGGGCGCTGGCCGCCATGTTCGGCAAACCGGGCGACCCGGCCGCGCCGCCGGCGCCGCCGGAGCTTGAGGGAGAACTACCCGTGGACGCCGGTCTGGACCGCACCGTGGCCGAGTTGATCGAAGAGGCCGGCCGCGAGTACGCGCGGGCGCAGGAACGGCTCCGCGAGGGCGACTGGAGCGGCTACGGCCGGGCTGTTGAGGAAGTGGGCCGGATCCTCGAGGAACTGGCGCGGACGACCGATTAGGCCGTGACCCGATTTGAAAGCGGGGCCGGAAAGCCGGCCCCGCTTCACTTGGCGCCCGCGATGGGAATTTCCGGGCAGGGAAAATGGGATAATGAGCGAAGTGCATGGTAATGGTGCAGACAATGACGAAAAAGCGAAACGGGAGGGACGGTTTTGCGCAGGGGCAGCCGGAAGGGCATTAAGAAGATCGGCATTCTCACCGGGGGTGGCGACGCCCCGGGGATCAACGCGGTTATCCGGGCCGCCGTGAAAGTGGCCGTCAGGCACTACGGGCTCAAAGTGGTCGGGATTGAGCAGGGTTTCGGCGGCCTGATCGAGAACCGCACGCGGCGGTTGACTCAGAAGGAAGTGATGGGCATCCTGCCGCGCGGGGGTACCATCCTGGGGACCACCAACCGGGACAATCCGTTCCATTACCCGGTGCGGCTGGAGAACGGCGGGATCGAGTTCCGCGACGTGTCGGAGAAGGTCCTGGAGACCATTGAAAAGACCGGCATCCAGGCGTTGATCATCATCGGCGGGGACGGCAGCCTGAAGATCGCCTCCCGGTTGTCGGAGCGTTACTCCCTTCCGGTGGTCGGGGTGCCGAAGACGATCGACAACGACCTGTCGGCCACCGACCAGACCTTCGGTTTCGACACCGCCCTGACGACGGCGACCGAGGCGATCGACAAGCTCCACACCACGGCCGAGTCGCACTACCGGATCATGGTGCTGGAGGTGATGGGCCGCTATGCCGGTTGGATCGCCCTGCAGTCCGGACTGGCCGGGGGCGCGGACGTCATCCTGATCCCGGAGATTCCATTTGACATTAACATTGTATGCGATAAAATCAAGGAGCGGAGTGCCGCCGGCAAACAGTTCAGCATCGTCGTCGTGGCCGAGGGGGCCAAGCCCATCGGCGGCGAGATGGTGGTGCAGAAACTCGTCAAGGAGAGCTTCGAACAGATCCGGCTCGGCGGCATCGGGAGCCAAGTGGGCGAGCAGATCGAGGAGACCACCGGCATCGAGACCCGGGTCACCGTGCTTGGCCACCTGCAGCGCGGCGGGTCGCCCACGCCGTTTGACCGGATCCTGGGCAGCCGCTTGGGCGCCGCCGCCGTGAACCTGTTGATGGAGGGCCGTTTCGGGGAAATGGTCTGCCTGCGGACGCCGCACATTGCTTCGGTGCCGCTGGCCGAGGCGGTGGGTGAGATGCGGCGGGTGCCGCTCGGGAGCGACATGGTGCGGATGGCCCGGCAGATCGGGATTTCCTTCGGAAACTGACGGGGGGAGAAGAGGTTTGCTTCCATTCAATATCGGCTTCCCGGAACTGATCCTGATCCTGGTGATCATCATCGTCATTCTGGGACCGGGCCGGCTGCCGCAACTGGGCAAGGCCATCGGCCGGACGGTGAAGTCGTACCGGAAGGAAGCGAACGAGGGCCTGCCGCCGCCGGACCTGCGGAGGCGGAGACGCCCGGCGGGTGATCTCGCCCGCGCGCAGACCGCGGCCGCGACCGCCGCCAAACCGCCGCTGTCCGAACCGGAAGTGGTGGAAGACCCCGCCCGGCGGGGGATGCTCACCGGGGTGCTCAGGGTGTTCCAGCTCATCTGGAAAGTCTGGCGCTGGCGCCGTCGCTTACCCTAGCAGACCGGTCAACTTGTTGACGGGGACGGCAGGAGAAATCCGTGACACCCGCGAATTTTATCATGATGGAGTCAGGTGAAGGAAAGGAGGGTGACCGTTGCTACCATTTAATATCGGGTTACCCGAACTTATATTGATTCTGGCGATCGCGTTGATTATTTTCGGTCCCGGAAAACTGCCGGAAGTGGGCAAATCGCTCGGCAGGACCATTCGCGAGTTCCGGAAGTCTTCCCAGGAAGTGACCGAGGAGGTGCAGGAGGCCGTAGAAGTGAAAAAGGAACTGCAGGCCGGAGGGAGTGGAACCGAGCAAAAGACGGCGAACGAAGAATCCGGAGATAAACCGTCCTAGACAACCACAATACTCCATTAAGGGGCTGAGGAGAAGGTGCTCCCAAACATTGGAATGAGTGAACTGGTGCTCATCCTGGTTCTGGCGCTCATTATTTTCGGGCCAGGGAAACTGCCCGACGTGGGCAAATCACTGGGCAAGACCATTCGGGAGTTCCGGAGCGCATCGCGTGAGAGTTTCGGGGACGTGACCGATGCCGTCAAGGAAGTCAAAGAGGACATCCACGAAACCCGGCAGACCCTGGATGTAGTGCAGGCCGTAGAACCGCCCGACAAGCCGGCGCAGAACTAGACGCTCCGGTTTCCGGCGACTGTCTTCAACCCCTGGGATAGGACGAGTTCCTGCTGGGGGTTGTTGTTTGACTGGAGGCGTACCCACTGTGGCTGATACTGAAAAGGAATTGAGTATTTATGAACACCTGGGTGAACTCCGCAGAGTGTTCATCATTTCCATTCTGTCTGTCATTGTGTTTGCCATCGGCCTCTACTTTGTTTCCGATTATATCCTGGAAGTGCTGACGTATCCGGTGACCAGTCTCGGCCACGAGCTGCACGTCCTGCACATCACCGAAGCGCTCATGACCAAGATCAAGCTCTGCCTGTTCCTGGGCCTCGTGGCCGCCCTGCCGATCGTCCTTTGGCAGGTGTGGAGTTTCATCCTGCCCGCCCTGAAGCGGGACGAGAAGAAGTACTTCACGCTGTTTGTGGTGCTCTCCTACCTGGCGTTTATCACGGGCCTGTCGTTCGCCTTCTTCGTGGTCTACCGGCTGGGGGTGCAGTTCCTCTTGCGTTTCGCCGGGGACGCGCTCCTGCCGATGCTGACCATCGGGAACTACGTGGGGTTCACCATCACTTTTCTGGTACCTTTCGGCCTGGTGTTCCAACTGCCGCTGGCCGCCTACCTGCTGGCCAAACTCGGCGTCATCTCCCAGGGGTTTTTGAAGAAGGGCCGGAAGTTCGCCCTGCTAATCATCGTCATCATTTCTTCGATGCTCACGCCGGCCGACATCGTCACCTGCATCGTCATGGCCGCGCCGATGTACAGCCTGTATGAACTGAGCATCTGGATCGTCGGCCTGGTGGAACGCCGGAAAGCGCGGGCGCGGGAGAAGGCCGAGCGGGAAGCGGCGGCGGCGGAGGAAGCGGAGGAAGACAGCGAGTAGAGTGCGGCAACGGAAATCAGTTTCGAAGGGGGAGCCTCGGTGAGTAGAAACAGAATCAGCATCGTGGGGGCCGGGAACGTGGGCGCCACCTGTGCGCATTGGGCCGCGGCCAAGGAACTGGGGGATATCGTCCTGGTCGACGTGGTGGAGGGCGTGCCCCAGGGGAAAGCGCTGGACCTGATGGAGGCGGGGCCGGTGGAGGGGTTCGACTGCATGCTCAGCGGGACGAATGACTACGAGGACACGGTCGGGTCGGACGTGGCCGTGATCACCGCGGGCATCGCGCGCAAGCCCGGGATGAGCCGGGACGACCTGGTGAGCATCAACGTGAAGATCGTCCAACAGGCGGCGGCCGAAATCGCCCGGTACTCGCCGGACGCGATCATCATCGTGGTCACCAACCCCTTGGACGTGATGTGTTCGGCGGCCCTGAAGGCGTCCGGGTTTCCCAGCGACCGGGTGTTCGGGATGTCCGGCATCCTGGACAGCGCCCGGCTCCGGACTTTCTTGGCGCTGGAGCTGGGAATCTCGTTCGAGGACGTGACCACCCTGGTGCTGGGCGGCCACGGCGACCACATGGTGCCGCTGGTGCGG
The DNA here is from genome assembly GCA_014859075.1 of Desulforudis sp. GTDB lineage: Bacteria > Bacillota > Desulfotomaculia > Desulfotomaculales > Desulforudaceae > Desulfopertinax. Next base: position 2,391 of record JACUUW010000055.1, on the reverse strand, counting down.
TACACCTACGCCGGGGGCATCCCGGTGGAGAAGCTCCTGCCGCGGGACCGGCTGGACGCCCTGGTGCAGCGGACGCGGCTGGGCGGGGCGGAGATCGTGGAGTACCTGAAGACCGGGAGCGCCTACTACGCGCCGGGAGCCGCGGTGGTGCAGATGCTGGAGGCCGTGCTGAAGGACAAACGGCGCCTGCTGCCGTGCGCGGCCTACCTGCGTGGGCAGTACGGCCACCGCGACGTCTACGCCGGCGTACCCACCGTGATCGGGGCCGAGGGCGTGGAGCGCATCATCGAACTGGACCTGACGAAAGAGGAGCAGGCCGCCTTCGACCGCTCCGTGGCGTCGGTGCGGGCGGTCCTGGACAAACTCGACCTGTAGAAGAAAAGGGAACCAGCGGTATCAAGAGTGAGGGGGACGCTTGGCGTCCCCTTAACCATGTTCTTATGTTCTTGTCCGTGCGGTCACAGCCGACCGATGCGATCTATACCGCCCTACGAGCCACAGGAATTTTTGAAGGTGACCTTCTCTTCACCTGAGAATTTTACGTGATGTGAACGTGAGAAAAGTAAGCAGGATAGCAGGAAATTCCACAAGAGGCATGGAATTAAGGGAGAAAATTGGGAACGATAGACTATTTTAGAACCTACCAAAGTCGAGAGTATGGAATCCGACAATTTAATACAGATTGGCCATGGATCCAACGTGTATCACCTTCCCGACTTCGGCGCGGAAGTACCTTACGAGATGATTTCGCCGGTAAACAACGTTCGGGTTGATCTTCAATCTGTATTTTGAGGTCTTACCGCACTCCCTATAGGTATGTCGGCGCAACCGACAGGCTCAGGAAACAGATTTTGCCGCAGAAATGGATAGGAGAAAAAAGTGAAAGACATCTATTTCAGGAATGTCGTACTCGGTCTAATCATAATGGGGATTCTGCTGCTGATCATCAAGCTGTTTCACGGCGGGATCGGCGATCCCGATACATGGTGGCACCTGGCGGCAGGCCGGTATATCGTTGAGAACGGCATCATTCCCAAGCAGGACATCTTTTCCTGGACCCTCGCCGGTCAACCGTGGATCACTCACGAGTGGCTTCCCGAAGTCTTCTTCTATCTGGCTTACCTCGCGGGCCGGTTTTGGGGAGTGCTGGCCCTGGTGCTGATCGTGACGGTGGCGCTTTTGGTGTTCTACTGGAGATTGTTGACGCTGGCCCAGGGATCCTTTGTTATTACCGCTTTGACCCTGCTCATCGTGGGCGAGTTGATGTACCCTTTCCTGCAAATCAGGCCCCAAGTACTGTCGTACCTGTTTTTTGTGGTCTTCCTTTACGTTTTATACCTTTATGTCCTGGAAAAGAGAAACTACCTTTTTGTGCTCCCCGTTGTCAGCATACTCTGGGTGAACAGCCACGGTTCGTTTCCCCTGGGACCGGCGGTGATTTTTCTCTTTATCGCCTGCGGCCTGCTGAGACGCGACGGCGCCAGGATTGCGACATACAGGCTTGAAGCCGCCCAGTTCAGGGCCTTAGGCCTGGTATTCGTATTGTGTATCGCCGCCACGGTCGTCAACCCGAACGGGTTGAAGCTCCTTGTCTATCCGCTGGATACCGTGGGGGACAGTCTGATGATGGACAATATCCAGGAGTGGCTCTCGCCCGACTTCCACAAACTTTACGCCAAACTTTTCTTGGCTTACTTTCTCGCCACCTTCTTGGTTTTGGTGTTCACTTCCCGCAGAATCCACCTGACCGACCTGGTGCTTTTTCTGGTTTTTTCGACAGGCGCCTTCATCTACGGACGTTTCATCGCCTATGCCCTGCTGGTCAGCGGTCTGTTGTGGCCCCGGTACTTTCACCCGGCCCTGGATTTCCGGCTGGACCTTGCCCGCCTGAAACTGGTCTCGGTACCGTTGGTTTTGGCTCTGTACGTATTGGTGTTTGCTCTCAAGGCCCCACCGCAGACGCCAATAGACTATAGGTTTGCCAATGAAGAAAGATACCCCGTCAACGCCCTGGAACACCTGGAGATCAATCCGTTGAACGGTAGGATGTTCAACCAGTACGGGTGGGGGGGCTATCTGATCTGGAACCGGCCGGACGAGAAGGTTTTCATCGACGGCCGGGCGGACGTGTACATGGAACAGGTTTTCGGTGATTATCTGCGGATCAGTCAACTGAAACCGGAGGCGGCAGCCCTTTTGGAGGATTATCGGATCGACTACGTCTTGATGCCGGCGGACTCCGCACTTGTGCAGGCCTTGAAATTGTCCCCCCGGTGGGGCATTCATTATGAGGACGAAACGGCCGCCATTCTGGTGAAAAGGGAGTGAGCGGCGTGACGGCTCCGTATCTGTCACTCGTTATCCCTTGCTATAACGACGCCGACAAAATCG
>JACUUW010000280.1 GCA_014859075.1 Desulforudis sp. | reverse complement strand
TTTCGATGGTTTCCTTGTGATCGATCAGAAAGTCCAGTGCCCGGTAGAAGTGCTGGAGTTCCAGATGCTCAAAAGCGGGATGGTGGATGTGTTTGACCCACTGATGGACCGCGCGTTTGGAAAGCGGATCACAGATGCGGTTCAAGACCATGGCGTAAACGGCTTCATTAAGCAGGCTGGTGATCTCCGTCTCGTTCAGCAGACGCTTCAGGAGGCCGGCTAGAACCGAGTTTTTCCCAAAGGTGGCCGAAGATCAGTTCTGTACCCCACTCCCGGGCCGAATGGACCAGAAGGTCCGCGGCCTCGGCTTGGACCCAGCGCTTCTTGGAGAACTTGGCCAGACCTTCGATAATGCGGTCCAGTTTTTGCTCCTGAAGCTGTTCCAGACGACCCAGGTTGGCCACGATCTTTTGGCGCACCTTGCCGTTTTCGCGCACGCTTTCGACGAGCAAGAGATAACTCCGCTGGGAACCGTCCTTGTTGGTGAAGGTCTTAACTCAGTCCAGGGAATCCCGCACTGCTTTAGAATTAAAAAATCAAAAATTTGTAGTTGCAGGAATGGTGGCAATGCACTTATAATATCCAACAGGATCCACCTAGTTGGCTTTGGTGCCTAAGGGCAAAAGCCTGTGGATTCTGGGATGGGGTTTATTAAGTAAGTTTTTTTCAGTCACTTTACCGGCACTTTATGAGCCGGGCGCAAGTCACTTTGCGGTCGCTGCTAAGCGACCGCCTCAAGGAAAACCGCCGGCACATGTCGGCACAGCCGGACCGCCTTGGTCCGTCCAAATTGAACTGCCTGTGAAGGCTACATCGCAGGCCCCGCCAAGGTTTCCCGAAGTTGTGGAATGTCGAAACCGAAACAGAGTCTTTACCCTGAACGGTCGGAGGGTGTAGCGTCGTTTATCCCTCCGGCTCTGGTGGCGGCGCTGGCAGCTTGCCGGGCGTTTTTGAGAACGTCATGCCGCCGGCCGCGCGGATCCGTCCGGCCCGCTTCGAGCGAGGTAATGCGGCGTTGGTGCTCAACTCCTGATTCTTGACAACTGGAAACACCCCGGCGGGCAAAACGTCGGCCCGTGTTTCACCTGGACCGCAGGGGCGGCGGCCGGGTGGAAAAACGGAAGAAACGCCGCTCCTTCCCGGGGATACCTGTGCCCAAATCCGGAGGTTGATAACCTTGAGCTACAAGACCCTCGCGCAACAGCTGGAGACAATCCACCGGCACGCCCGCCAGGGCAGCATCGGCAGCCGCCGTCGCTATAAAATGGCTATGCTGCGCTTCCTGCGGTTTGTCGGCGGCAGCTTCAAACTCCAGAAGATCGGCAACGTCTCGAACAAACACCTGGCCGCCTACGCGCGATACCTGCAGAGCCGCGGCTGCAAGGAGACCTACATCATCACCGAGCTGGCCGCCGTCCGCTATTATCACGACCAGATTCCCGGCCGGTACAAACTCACCACGGACAACGCCGCCCTGGGTGTCGGCAGGCGGGGGCGGTGCGGAAACCGGGCCTGGACGGACGAGGAGTTTCAGCGGCTGGTGGCCATCGCCCGGATCCAAAGCCGGGAGTGGGTTGCCGATGTTCTAATTCTCGGCCGCGAGATGGGGAACCGCATTCACGAAGCCGTCCGCCTCTATCGTGCGGACGCGGAACGGGCGCTCAACACCGGGGCGCTTCGCATCAAGGGCAAGGGCGGCAAGGTCCGCCTGGTCCCGTTGACGCCCGGAGCAAGAGACGCCCTGGCCCGCGCCAAAAACAGGG
>JACUUW010000279.1 GCA_014859075.1 Desulforudis sp. | reverse complement strand
GCGGGGCTTCGGTGACTTCGGCTGAGCAGCGCCACGGCAAGGAACTTTCCTATAATAATATTCTGGACCTGAACGCGGCGCTGGAAGTGGTCCGGGAGTTCAGCGAGCCGACCGCCGTGATTCTAAAGCACAACAACCCGTGCGGAGTTGCTTCCCATGAATCACTGGCCGAGGCTTACCGCCGGGCTCTCGCGGCTGACCCGGTGTCGGCCTTCGGCGGGATCGTGGCGTTGAACCGTCCGGCGGATGCGGAGACGGCGGAGGAGATGTCCAAGCTCTTTTTGGAGGCGGTCATCGCCCCCGGGTTTGCGCCGGAGGCGCTGGAACTCCTGGGGCGGAAAAAGAACATCAGGTTACTGGAAACCGGAGATTTGGCGGTCTCGACCGGGGATTGGATGGATCTCCGCAAGGTGAACGGGGGCCTCTTGGTGCAGGAGGCTGACCGGGAGCTTGTACCTTATTTCGACTTCAAAGTGGTCACCAAACGGGCACCCTCTCCGGAAGAACTGGCGGAGTTGGCTTTCGCCTTTAAGATTGTCAAACACGTGAAGTCGAATGCGATTGTGTTGACGCGGGAGCGGCGGGTAATCGGGGTCGGGGCCGGCCAGATGAACCGGGTCGGTGCGGCGCGGATTGCTGTTGCCCAAGCCGGGGAACAGGCCCGGGGCGCGGTGTTGGCGTCGGACGCCTATTTCCCGTACGCGGACACCCTGGAACTGGCGGCGGAAGCCGGGATTACGGCGATCATCCAGCCGGGCGGTTCGGTCAGGGACCAGGAGTCGATTGAGGTTGCGGACGCCCGCGGCATGGCGATGGTCTTTACGGGAATACGGCACTTCAGACACTAGGAAACAGGGGCAGGAGTGTGGGTGAACATTGAAAGTACTGGTGATCGGCGGGGGCGGCCGGGAACACGCCCTGGTGTGGAAATTGAGCCGGAGTCCCCGGGTGAGTAAGATCATCTCCGCTCCGGGGAATCCGGGGATGGCCTGCCTGGCCGAGTGCGTGCCGGTATCGGCCTCTGATATCCCGGGATTGTTGGATCTGGCCCGCACCCGGAGTGTGGATTTGACTTTTGTTGGTCCGGAGGGGCCACTGGTCGAGGGCCTGGTGGACACCTTCGAGGGTGCCGGGCTTCGGGTCTTCGGCCCTTCCCGGCAAGGAGCGGCGCTGGAGGGGAGTAAGGCCTTTGCCAAGGACCTGATGTCCAGGCACGGGATTCCCACTGCCGCCTACCGGACTTTTGAAGACGCGGCCGGGGCGCGTGATTATATCCGCATGCTTGGTCAACCTTGCGTGGTCAAGGCCGATGGGCTGGCGGCCGGCAAGGGGGTCGTTGTGGCCGACAACGTCGATGAAGCAGTGGCCGCCATCGAGGAAATTATGGCTAAAAAGGCTTACGGTGAAGCCGGAAACCGCGTGGTGGTCGAGGAACGGCTGATTGGTGAGGAAGTCAGTGTCTTGGCCTTCACCGATGGGCGGACGGTTTTGCCCATGCTTCCGGCTCAGGACCACAAGGCGGCTTATGATGGTGACCGGGGACCCAATACCGGCGGGATGGGGGCCTACGCGCCCGCCCTGGTTTGTACTCCCGAAATCTATGCCCAAGTGGTCCGAGATATCCTGGAACCTACGGTACGGGGGCTACGCGAGGACGGCATAGTTTTCCGGGGGATACTGTACGCCGGGCTGATGCTTACGGCCGACGGCCCCCGGGTACTTGAGTACAACGTCCGCTTCGGGGATCCCGAGGCCAACCGCTTCTATCCCA
>JACUUW010000054.1 GCA_014859075.1 Desulforudis sp. | reverse complement strand
TTCTGCTCTCGCTGTCCGGATGCGGGCGGATGATCACCCGCCGGCGGTCGCCGGGATCCGGTTCGCGCCGCACAAACCCCGTCCGCTCCAGCCGGTCGATCACCCCGGTGACCGCCCCGGTGGTGAGGCCGGTCAGTTCCGAGAGTTCCCCCGCGCTGACCGCACCTTTGCGGGCGATAATCTCAAAAGCCTTGTGGTCGGTCAGACTCAACCCCAACCGTTCCGCGATCACCGAATGAAAGAACACCGTAACCGTGCTCAGTTCCCGGAATGCCTGTCCGAACGCCTCCAGCATTTCAAACCTTTTTTGAGTATTACTTGACAAGGGTCTCAACTCCGTTATAGTTTATCTTAGAAGCTAAGATTCTTACTAATTTAAAATATTATAACCTAAGGAATATGTATTATTCTACCTGCGCAGGCGCCCCGCCACAAGAGCACGCAGGTTGTTGAGGAGGTGAACCGACTAATGACGATTTGGCCCAGCCTGGTTTTGATCCTGTCCGGCTTGATCGCACTCCTGGCTTCAATTCATTTCAAGCTGGGTACCCTCGCCATCCTGGCCTCGGTGCTGGTCATCGGTTTCGGCGGTCTCACGTTCCTGGTGATTTGGGCGAAAATGATCGGGGATTAGAACCTTGAAAGGGAGAGAAGTCACCTTTGAAAGATTACGCGGTGCTGATTGCCGTATTTTTGTTGCTGTTTGGATCCATCCAACTTGAGGTCAGCGGAATCACGCCGCCGAGCCTGGGTTACGTCTTCGGCGGGGTGGTCATTGCGGCGGGCTTTTTCGCCTACCGCCGCCACCGGTCGGCCTACGTCCGGTCGATGCTCGGCACGGTGGTCGGGGTGCAGCTGCTGTTCCAGGTGGTCCTGCCCTATTGGATCTTCAGCCAGGGCACCGCCTTAAATCTTACCTGGCCCCACTACCCGGACGTACTGTGGGCCACCGGATACCTGGCCCTTTACTACTTTGTACTCTCCTTTGTCGTCGTGCCGCTGTTGGTGCTGCTTTTCGGCCGGCGCGCCTGGTGCTCTTTTGCCTGTATGCTGGGAGCCTTGGCGGAAACCCTGGGCGACCGGTACCGGACCCGGGGGACCAAAGCCCGGGCCCTGCCCCGCGGGTTTGTAATCTTGAAATGGGTGACCCTGGCCGGTACGGCGGCTGTTACCGTACCCGCCTTGGCCGGCCACATTGAAGAAGTGGGAGCCTTTCTGTGGTTCTACTTGATCATCTTTGTGTTTATCCTCCGGGCCTTGCTGAGTCTAGCCGTCAACATCATCTGCATGCCCCGCTTAGGAACCCGGATCTGGTGTCGGTACTTCTGCCCCCAGGGGTTGGTGCTGGGGCTTTTGAGCCGAATCAGCCGGTTCGCCCTGATCCGCAACGTAGACCTCTGCAAGAATTGCGGCGTCTGCAACCAGCACTGTTCAATGGCGCTCGACATCAGCGGCGGACCGGCGGTGAACCGGTCCGGGGATTGTTTCGGGTGCGGCGTGTGCGTGGAGGTCTGCCCCCGGAACGCCCTGTCCATGACCACCGACATCGCGACCGCCCGCAAGAAGGCCGAGACTCTCCGGGTGTAGCGGCCCACGCGGCCGGCAAATCAGAGGCGCCCCCGCATGGTCACCTTGGCGCCGCCGGGCCGGCCGGGGACCTATCCTCCCCGCCCTGCGGCCGCTCTTTCGCCAGGTACACCAGCCGCAGACGGTCGGTGATCCGCCGTTCACCGCAGACCGTGTAACCCAGTTTTCCGTACAAATAGAGGTTCTTTGCACTCCTATGCCCGGTAAACAGCTCAAACCTCCGGCAAGAGCCGAACGCGTTTTCGATTGCGCGCATGAGTCTCGCGCCCAGGCCTCGGTTCTGGTATTCGGGATGAACGATCAGCCGGCCGATGTGGCAGGTGCCGTCCTTGGCGCACGCCCGCACGGAACCCACAATCCGGCCGTTCACGACCGCTTTCAGGAAGCAGGTGCGCGCGAACTCACGCCTGATTTCCTCGAGCGTTTCCACCAGCGGGGGAATAGTGTACTCGTCGTAAAGCTCCGCTTCCGAAAGATAGGCCAGTTGTTGCAGGGCCAGGATCTCTTCCGCATCCAGAACCCCAGCCCTTTCAACACTCACCCCGCTTGATTCCCCCACCGGATACCCCATCAGGCCAATCCAACCCCCCTCTTGACTGATACCTGATACTATCATGGAACAGACCCGCGGAACAAAGCCAAAAACCCCGCCGCGACCCGCCTCTACGTCCTGACCACGATAGCCAAAAAACTATGTAAAAGTTGCTTTACATTTGGTTTCTGAACTGCTAAAATGTAAAGTGTGCTTGACGTCATTTTACCTTACAAAGTGGGTGTCCGTTTTCGGTGAACAACAGGCTCAGGGAGTTCAGAAGTGAAGCCGGCCTGACCCAGGAACAACTGGCCGATAGACTGGGGGTGTCGCGCCAGACCGTAATCTCCATTGAGAACGGCAGGTACAATCCATCATTGATTCTGGCCTACAAGATAGCCCGGGCTTTCTCCTACCGCATCGAGGACGTCTTTGATTTTTCGGAGGTGGACACCGATGGATAAGCCGTTTGCCAAGGAAATTATGTTAGTAAACCGAATCATGTTGGCCGCCGTCGCCTTGATCATCATCGCCGGCACCGCTTACTACGGGGGCACGGCTGAGGCCTGGCTGCGGAGTCTGGTCCTGCTCGGGATAATCGGCATCGCCTATTCCATCAAGTTTTGGCGGATCAAGAAAAGGTCGCAGGAACTGGACGAGAGACTCCGGGTCATTACGCATGCCGCCATGGCCTTCGGGTTCTACGCCATGCTGGCGGCGGTGTTCTGGTTTTATATGATGGAACTGATTCAAGACGGCGCGGTTTCCACAAGGACCGTGGCCGAACTGGGGGCCGGTTTCGTCGGGTACGTAGGCGCGTACTTCTACTTGAGAAAGAAGATATAGGTTCGCCGTCACCCGGACCCGCAATGCGACTCTACCGGAGATCAGGCGGCGGGGATTCATCCCGCTAATCTTTACCGTTGGGTTTGGGAAGACTATGTGGTTGAGCACCACACACTTGAAAAGGGGTTGTGAAGAATGGACTTTGAAAGGGCCCGGGAGATAGTACAGGCCGACGAGACCATCGAGGTGCTGCTCAACGGTTTTCCGGTCTGGATCGAAGAATTGGACCCCGGGAGCGCCAGGGCGAAGGTGAAACCGCTGAACCGAACCGGAGAAAAGGTCATCGATGTACCTGTCGCCCAACTCGTGGAGGGCCGTTTCCTGTAGCGGAGAGATCTTGCACGTTATGGTTGCAGCCTTCACCTTCGTGCAAAGGCGCCACGCCTTTGCACGTCTGTTCTCCCTCGCACCTTGCCGTTGCGGGCCGCCCTGCCAGGCGGCGTCACCGCTATCACTTGCGGACACTCAATAATCAGGTACCCCCGGCGCCTCGTGTTCCATCGGCTGCAGGTAGTACAAGGATCCGCCCCGCAGGCGGGATCAGCAGGCCGCCCCCGTGGATCCACGGTTCTCCTGTTACACCATCCGCCACACTCCCCCGATTTTCTTGCGCCGTCCACTCCCGGTCACCGGCGGGAACCGCGCTGTAATCAAGACGCGAAAACCAGCCCGCCGGTTTTATGGTTATTTTTGATTAGGGCGAGGCGACACCGAAACACAAGAATCTGAATATGCTGTTTGTTGAGCATAGAGGATTATTTTGGAAAGGACGGAGTCGGGTGCACCTTGCCACCGCCCTCGAACTGGCGGCTGACCGCTACCCCGATATCGACGCCATCGTTACGCCCTCCGCGAGGTTCTCCTACGGGGAATGGAACCGCCGGATAAACTCGGTGTCCTGGGGTCTGAAAAACGCCGGGGTCCGGCCGGGTGACCGGGTGGCGATATGTGCCCAAAACGGGGAAGCTCCGGCGACAACCTATTTCGCCATACAAAAGGCGGGGGCGGCGGCGGTGATGCTTAACGCCCGCTGGAAACACCGGGACATTGCCTACGCCATTCATGAAGCGGGCGTGAGAGCGATCCTTTATGATCAGACCACGAGGGACCAGGTACTCCAGGCCGCCAAGGAAGCCGGCGTCGGGGAGGGCGCCGGGAAGGTAGTCCCTATTTCTTGTTCTTCCGATTACCGTACGCAGGATCCCGGTGCGCTAGCATACGAAACCCTGGCCGCCGGTCCGACCCACAGGGCTCCCGAGATCGCCCGGGACAACTGTTCCACGAATACGGTCCTTTACACTTCGGGTACCACCGGACAACCCAAGGGTGTCTGCCGCAGCGCGAGGAGTGACTACTATTCCGCGCTGGCTATTATCCTGGAACACCGCTGGGAACGGTTTGAACGGTTCCTCGCCGTAATGCCGCTCTACCACACCATGGGCCTGCACACTTTGATCAGCAGCGTGCTCCTCAACGGGACGGCTGTGTTGCCGCCCAAACCGGAGCCCGGAGAATGCCTGCACCGCATCGGCACAGAGCAGATCACCGCCCTCTACCTGGTGCCGACCGTCTACCACGACCTTGTCGAGGCGGCGGCCTCCGGCGGCGTCAGACACCGCTCCGTAAGAAAACTTGCTTTTGCCGGGGCTCCGATGTCCCCCAACCTGGTCAACCAGTGCTTCGACACCTTCCGGCCCGCGATCTTCGTAAACCAGTACGGCTGCACCGAAATGCTGGCCGTGACCGTCAACCCACGTCTTGGGCCAAAGCCCCTATCCGCAGGCCGCCCCGCGCTCCACACCCGGATCAGGATCGTGACGGCCGACCGGGACCGGACCGTGGCGCCGGCAGAGGTCCTCCCCAGGGGCCGAACGGGGGAAGTGATCATCGACGCCGCTTCACCCCAGACTTTTGCGGGCTATCTCAACCAGCCCAAGGCAACGGCGCAGGTACTCCGCGACGGGTGGTATTTTACGGGTGACTTGGGCTTTGTCGATGACGACGGCGACCTCTTTCTGGTCGGGCGGATTGACGACATGATCATTACCGGGGGAGAAAACGTTTTTCCCGGTGAAATCGAGGCCATACTGCTCAGTCACCCGGGAGTGGCCGAGGCGGCCGTGGTCGGCCTGCCCGACGAGCGCTGGGGTCAGCGCATCGCCGCATTCGTGGTGCCGGCCGCGCCCGGTTTAACGGGGGCCGAACTGGCACGCTTCTGCCTGGAAAGCCCCATCCTGCCGCGCTTCAAAAGACCCCGGCGGTTTACCTTCGTCAAAGAGATACCGAAGACGCCGACGGGGAAAGTCCTCCGCGCCCCACTGAGGAAAGGAAAGTTTATCCCTTTAGAAAGCTGTGAGCGTAAATGAACGTAAAGGAGATGACAAACATGGCGTCCGACCGCCTGAGTCACTTTGAACTGCCGCCGCAGTGGTCCACCATGCGGGAAGCGGCCAAAATAGAGCGGGAAACGGGCAGGCGCATTATCCATTTCGAGAAAGGTGACTTCGCCTCCCCCGAATTCAAACCTCCCGCCGAAGCCATCGAGGCGCTGACCGCCTCTCTCCAGCCGGGCTATGTCCGCTACGCCCCGGGGTCGGGTTTATGGCCTTTGAGAGAGGCGATCGCCGGAGAAATGTCCGGCAGGGGAAGGCCGACAAAGGCCGAGGAAATCATCGTCACGCCGGGCGCCAAGTTCGGCATCGCCGCCACCCTTTTGCTGCTCCTGGACGATGGGGATGAAGTAATCATGCCCGATCCGGGATATCCTCCCGATGAGTTCTGGGCGCGGTACCTGCGGGCGCGCATCCGGCACGTCGCTTTTCGCGACCCGCGCAACGTCGATGCAGATCACCTGGAGCACCTTATTTCCCCGCGGACCAAGCTGGTGATTCTAAACTCCCCCCAGCGGCCCAACGGGCAGGTAATCGAAAACACCGCCGAGATTGCGGCCGTCCTGTCGCGGTTTCCACACGTCACCATCGCTTCCGACGAAATCTTCTCCCGCATGGTGTATCCGCCGCATGAGCACCGCTCCCTCGCCGCGCACCCTGAACTGCGCGACCGTACCGTCGTCATCGACACCTTTTCGAAGTCGTTTGTAATGACCGGTTTTCGAATCGGCTGGATTACCGCCCCGGCCGGCTTGGCCGAAAAGTATGACATCCTGCTGCAGAACAGCTTCACCAACGTGGCCACCTTTATTCAGGAGGCGGCCCTGGCGGCACTGAACGCCCCCGCGGCTTTCCGGGAGCGGCTGATAAGCAACCTGACCCGCAAGCGGAACCTGGCTTATGGAGTCCTGTCGGACTGCCGGTACCTGACCACGGACAACGCCCAGGGGTCCTTTTACTTGTTCCCCAGGCTGCCGGACGGTTTTAACGACCGCGAAACCGTCTACCGCCTGCTGGAGCAGGGTGTGGCCGTGGTTCCCGGCTCCGCGTTCGGACCGGGGGGCGCCGGTTACATCCGCCTCACGTTCACCCAACCGGACGACATCCTGCTGGAAGGTGTCCGGCGGTTGGTGCAGGCCGTCACGGAAATGGCGGAGTAACCCGGTTGGTGCCCATGCTCTACAACGAGGGGGGCGAAGGCCGTGTTCGGTTTTGGAAAAGGAAGACTTGAAGGCCTCCCGGACGGCATACCCAGGCGGGTCGGGGACTGCCTTGTCGACCGGCTGAGACCCCGCGACCTCATTCAGGTCGCCAGGCTGGAGGCGGAGAGCTTTCCCGAGCCTTTGTCCTTCCGGGCCCTGCTGCGCCTTTGGCTGATGCCGGTCACGCACTACATCGTGATCAGAAAAAAGCGGAAGGTCATCGCCTATATCGGCTTCCAGATGTTCGGCCCGGCGGCGCACACCATCAGCATGTGCATCCACCCGGATCACAGGCGCCGGGGGTTGGGAAAGCTGATTCAACAAACGGCGGACGGGATCGCGAAAGGTCTCGGTGCGTACTGGTTCACCGGTGAGGTGAGAGTCTCCAATACGGCTCAGATAAAGATGCTGGAAGGGTTGGGCTGGGAAACGGTCGGGGTGTGCCCCAATTTCTTCAAGAACGGGGAAACGGCCGTCGTAATGTGGAACCGGCTGTGCAAGTGATCTCCAACCCGGTCAGCTCCGGGGACCATTAACGGGCAAGCCGGGCCTTGAAGTAAAACCACCTGCCTTTGAAGAAGGTGAAAAACCCCCACGCCAGAACCACGGTCAGCGGCAGCAGCGCCGCCCGGCCGAGAAACACATACACCGCCGCCGTCGCGGCCAAGGACATCCAGGCCGTCCTGACCCCCCACCCCGTATCCCGGAGCAAGCGGATTCCCGCCAGCGAACCCCCGAGGTAGATCGCCACAAAGGTCGCGTTGGGGAATAGAATCAGTTCCGCCACCGTGACCCGGCCGGTAAGCAAAAGGCCCAGAAACACCGCCGCGCCCGTCCCGACAAAGCAGAGGCCGCCCACCGGGACCGACCGCACCGCGTCCATCCGTCCCAGAAACCGGGGAGCGGCCCCGGCCCGGGCCAGGGCCAGCGCCACCCGTGCCGCGCCGCCCACGTAGGCGTTCGCCGCGGCAATACAAATCAGAAAAGCGGTCACCCCGGTAACCGCCCCGGCGGCCGGACCCACGAGATCACGCATCATTACGGCGAGCGCGGCATACGAACCGCTCTCCCCCCCGTAGCTCCCCGTACCCACCGTGGACAGAGCGACGGTGAAATACAGGACGGACACCACGCCCAGGCTCAGGCCGACACTGCGCAGGACGTCCCGCTGCGGGTCGACGAACTCCTCCGACAGGTGGGTCACCGCCTCCCAGCCGATGAAACACCAGAACATGACCGCCGCGGCCTGCCCGACGGCGGGCCAGCCGTGTGGTGCGAAGGGTGCGAAGTTGGCGGCCTCGATCTTGGGCAACGCCCCGCCGACGGTGAACACGATGACGCCCACCACGGCGGCGACCACCAATACCTGAACCCCGCCGGCCAGGCGCATCCCCAGCAGGTTGGTGGCCAACACCGCCGCCAGAATCACCACCGCCGCGCCCGCCTGGCCGGCGCCGCCCAGGGGAAGGGCCGCGCCGACATAGGCGGCGGCCGTGACCGCAACAATCGGGGCGCCCATCGGGACGGAAAGCAGGAAGAACCAGCCCACGACCGCTCCGGCACTTCGGCCGAAGGCCGTCCGGACGAAGGCGGCGACACCGCCCGCGTCCGGATAGCGGGCTGACAGCATGCCCAAAGTCAACACCGGCGGCACAACCAGGAAAGACACCAACACCCAGGCCAGCAACGAAGCGGGTCCGGCGATTTCGGCGGCCAGACCGGGAACAAGCAACACCCCGGAGCCGACCACTGCTCCGACGTACAGGCTTACCGCCTGCACGGGCCCGATAGTTGCCTTGAGCATCGCCCGCCGCCCCCATCAAACCGACGCCGCTATCGTCATACCATATGTCTATTACCGGTTTCTGAAGGAAAGTCGCCGCGCCGTAGCGGCGCCCATCATTTTTCGCCGTGCCGATTCCGGCCCTTTCCCCGCAACAGCCGGCCGACCCGGACCACGTCCTCGCCGTATTTGTCCTTCAGCGCGTCCAGCGCCTGCGTGACCCGGGCCTCCTTGACCGCCTTTTCATCGGGGAAAAGCGTGGGCTGACTGACACCGGTGAGTTTCCCGCAACTGAGGCCCAGCAGGCGGACCGGCGGTGCACAGTGCCGGCGCAGCAGTTCCTCGCCCGCCTGAAAAATGACGCTGGTCAAATCGGTGGGCTCGCCGAGCGTTTGGCATCGCGTGACCAAGCGGAAATCGGGGTACTTCAGTTTAAGAGTGACGCTCCCGCACTTCAAACCTTTCTTGCGCAGACGCCGCCCGAGTATCTCCGCCAGCTCCCGCAGGGTGAACTGCAACTGGTCCATCGCGTAGACGTCGGCCGCGAAGGTGACCTCCCGGCCGATGGACTTGGCCGCGTGGCCGGGCTCGACTTTCCGGTCGTCGATCCCACGCGCCAACTCATACAGCACGCGGCCGTACTTGCCGAAACCCCGCTCCAGCGTTGCCAGCGGCAGACGCCGCACCTCCCCGATGGTCTGCACGCCCATTTTGTGGAGTTTCTCCGCGGTACGCGCCCCCGTACCCCAGAGCCTGCTCACCGGCAGGGGGCTGATGAACTCAACGGCTTCACCCGCGGGGATCACCGTGAAACCACACGGCTTCCGGTGGCCCGAGGCCAGCTTGGCCAAAAACTTGTTCGGACCGATGCCCACCGAAACGGTCAGGCCCAGCTCGTCCCGGATGCGCCGCTGGATCTCCCGGCCGATGGCCTCCGCCGGGCCGAACAGACCCTCCGAACCCCGCACGTCCAGGAAGGCTTCGTCAAGCGAAAGCGGCTCCACCAAGGGGGTGTAATGCAAAAAGATCCGCATGATCTCTCCGGACACCCGCTCGTACTTGGCGTGATCCGGCGGAACCAGCACGAGCCCCGGACAAAGCCGCAGGGCCTTGAAAGTGGGCATGGCGGATCGCACCCCGTACCGCCGGGCCTCATAGGAAGCGGCGCTGATCACCCCGCGCTGCTGCACGCCGCCGCCGACGGCCACGGGTCTGCCGCGGATGGACGGGTCGTCGCGCTGTTCGACGGACGCATAGAAGGCGTCCATGTCACAGTGGATAATACACATGGCTCTCACCTGAACTCTTCTTCGCACTCCGGTCCCGCGGAATCGTCTACAACGGTCAACTATTGCGTTCCCCGCCAAACGGGAAAATCCCTGCCGTAGCGGCCCGGGTACGCGTTCGCCATGTCCATTCTGCGCAAAGTATTTAAGACTAGATTGAATGCCATACCCATTGGCACCGGTGGCATTCTGAATCGAGCGGAAATAGAACTCCATAGAAGACGCAAACTTTCTTGTCTTGAGAACGTCTAAACTATAGACTGTTTTTTAGTGGAGGGAATCGATTTGGACAAAGACAAACAAAACTCCGTAACCCTGGCCTTACTGGTGTTGATTGTGGTCATAAACCTGTTCTTGTGGTCCAACAACAGGTACATAAAGGAACAGGTCACACGGCTGCAGGGGGATATGCACGACCTGCGCACCCACGTATCCGGGGAGGTGGCCGGGATCCGCAGCACCGTGCAGGGTATGCACGACGACGCCCGTTGGTGGACCCCGGCGACAATCGATTTTCACGAAATCGACGACGGCGGAACCGCCTCGGTGCAGATCAACTGGCAGTTGCGGGAGTACCGCCCCGGCAGCGCCGTCGCCCTCAACTATCAGCCGGTGGGGGAAACAGGATTCACCACCGTTCCGGCCGAAGAACAGACTGGCGGCTACTTCTCGGTGGTTGTGCCCGTCCAAGTCCCCCTGGAGCCGATATGGTACGTTTCCCTGAACAGGACCACGGCGGACAGCAGGCCGCCGCAGCCGAGGGTCCAAGTCGTGGAAGACAGTCTGATCGCCGGTCACCATGAACCCGGTTTGAGGTATTACATCTCTGTGCAGGACGGCGAAACAGCGCGTACCAGTGAAATACGCAACCTGGGCTTGGCCAAACT
>JACUUW010000307.1 GCA_014859075.1 Desulforudis sp. | reverse complement strand
TAAGATGAAGGAAATCAGGAAGGTGTAAGTAATCCCGCCGAAGACGGTGAACAATTCCGGTCCCGGCCGCAGGCCCTGCAGCATCAGGGCGCCCAGGATGACCGCCGCCGGCGCGGCGCCGGGAATGCCCAGGGTGAGCAACGGCACCAGGGAACCGCCGACTTCGGCGTTGTTGGCCGATTCGGCCGCGGCCACACCGTCGATGGTACCCTGGCCGAACGCACTCTTATTCTTGGCGAAGCGCACCGCCTCGTTGTAGGAGACCAAGGCGGCGATGTTGCCGCCGGCCCCGGGAACAATGCCCACGAAGCAGCCGATGGTGGAGGACCGCAGCAAGAGCAACGGCTTCTTGACCAGTTCCAGCATCACGGACTTCGCCACGCCCTTACGGGGTTTGTAGGTGACGGCGTCATGGGGGCTGTACTTGCGGTCAATCATCTTTAGCACTTCCGGGATGCAGAAGAACCCGATCAGCGCCACGATCAGCTCCACGCCGGCCTGCATTTGGTGAAACCCAAAGGTGAAGCGCATATCGCCGCCGATGGGGGCGATGCCGATGGTGCTCAGGAGAACGCCGAACGCCCCGCCCATCAGGCCTTTGAGCATTGAGCCGGTGGACAGCGTGGCGATGATGGTCAGGCCGAAGACGGCCAGCCAGAAGTACTCGGGCGGTCCGAATTTGAGAGCCACCTCCGCCAGGCGCGGGGTCAGGAGCAGCAGGACGATGGCGCCGAAGATGCCGCCCACGCCGGAACTGAAGGCAGCGGCCACCAGGGCGTGCTCGGCCTTTCCCTTTCTGGTCAGAGGGTAGCCGTCGAAGGTCGTGGCAATGGCGGACGGCGTCCCCGGCGTGTTGACCAGGATGGCGGCGATGCACCCGCCGTAGATCGCCCCCACGTACACCCCGCCCAGGACCATCAGGGCCATCCCCGGTTCCATGGTGAAGGTGAAGGGGACCAGCAGGGCCAAGGCCATGGTGGCGGTCAGGCCGGGTAGGGCACCCACGATGATGCCCGCGGCCACGCCCAGGATCAAGAAGGAGAAGTTGGCCGGGTCGAAGACGCTTGCCAGGGCAACCATCAGATGTTCATTCATGGTTGTCGTCCCTTCTCAAACCATTAGAACTACTTGGTCGGGAGCGGTCGGCTGCCCGCCCTCCGCCCGGGCTTTCCGGGGAGTTGACCCGGAAAGCCCGGCATCAGGCTTGCCCAGGGTTTGGTGGGTTGTCTAATTGGCCTCGAGTTCTTCCATGATGGCGGTGTAGTCGACGGTCTTGGCCTGGATGTACGCCGCGGACTCGGCCGCCCCCATGGCCTTGGGCTCAAAGCCCTCCTTAATCATCTGCTCCTGGACCGCTTCGTTGTTGGAGATCTTGAGGAAAGCCTCTTCCAGGATCTTGACGATCTGTTCATCGGTGCCCGGCGGGACCGCGACGCCGCGGTCGATACTGGCGGTCATGTCGTAGCCGAGTTCGATGAAGGTCGGCACGTCCGGCAGGGCCGCGAAGCGCTCGCCGGAACAGCCGATGGCCAATATCTTCATGGTGTCCTGATGCTGAACCAGGTCGTTGGAGTTGCCGAAGATCGCCTGTACATGGCCGCCCAGGAAGGCCTGCATCTGCGGGGCGGCGCCCGTGAAGGGCACGTACTCGAAGGTGGCGCCGCTCAGCTTTTCGAGCTGGAGCGTGGCCAGGTGGTGCCCGGAATGGGTGCCGGAGCCGCCGATGGTGATGCTGCCGGGCTTGGCCTTGGCCGCGGCGATGAACTTGGCGAGGTCGTTGTACGGGCTGTCCTTGGGCACGGCCAGGCCGATCGGCGTGGCCTGGAAAATGGCCACCGGTTGAATCTGCTCGGTCTTGTAACCGGCGTCATCCCGGGACAGCGGCTGCAGGATAATGTGGGGGATGTTGATGCCGCCAATGAAGTAACCATCCGGTTTTTGGTTTACCATTTCGGTCCAGCCCACGGCGCCGCCGCCGCCGGCCTTGTAGGTGATGATGATTTTCTGGCCCAGAAATTCCTGCAGCAACGGTTGCTGGCGACGCGCTTCCAGGTCGGACTGGCCGCCCGGGTCAAACGGGATCATGTAGGTAATCGGCCTGGTCGGGTAGTCGATTTTGGTCTCCGTCGGCTCCTGAGCCTGTTGCTGTCCGCAACCCGCCATCAGGGCCAGGAGGAACACTGCCATTATCAGGATACCCAAAGGCTTTCTCATGGTGTCGCCCTCCAAATTATGATTTCTCTAAATATTCTGTTTTCAAATCCGATAACCTTCAGCTGTGCAAATCTGCGTGGTTTTACGCGCTGCGATAAAGCTTGGTGATTACAAACTCCCGCTGACCCAAGGCCTCGGCGCTGGTGAACCGCCCGTTGGCGGTGCGAATCAACATTTCCATCAGCATATCCCCGGCGTCTTCCAGGTCGAATTCCCGGCGCAGCATCCCGCTCAGGTCGATGTCGATGTGTTCGGACATGGTGCTGACGGTGACCGGGTTGGCACTCATCTTGATCACCGGGATGATCGGGTTCCCGACGATGTTGCCTTGGCCGGTGGGGAAGAAGTGGACCACCGCCCCGGCGGCCGCCCACAGCGTCACCGCCTCCGCCGCCGCCGATGAAGTGTCCATGAACCACAACCCCTTGCCCGTGGGTGCCTCGGCGGGCCTGAGCACGCCCACGTACCGGCTGGTGCCGATTTTCTGGATGTTGCCCATGGCTTTCTCCTCGATGGTGGTCAGGCCGCCGGCGATGTTGCCCTTTGTGGGCTGGGAGCCGCGCAGATCCACACCCTGGCTGATGATGAAGTCGTTGTAATCGCTCCACATCCGATAGAAAGCCTCGCCGACCTCCGGGGTGGCGGCCCGTTCCTTAACCAGCAGCTCGGCGCCGGTAACCTCTGAGGTTTCCCCGAACATCACCGTCGCGCCCAGGTTCACCAATCTGTCCACCGCCTTGCCGACGGCGGGGTTGGCCGCAAGCCCGGAAGTGGTGTCGGATTCGCCGCACTTGACCGATGCCGTCAGTTCATCCACCGTGCACGGCCGTCGCTGGAGTTCAGTGCTGTACTGGACGAACTCCCGGGCCTGGCGTGAGGCCGTCTCCACGGTCTTCAGGATGCCGTGCCGCTCAATGTGGAAGCCGGCCACGGGTTTGCCGGTGGCGGCGATCCCTTCGACAATGATGTTGGTCCACGCCGGCTCAATGCCGATGACAATGCAGGCCGCCACGTTGGGGTTGCTGCCGGTCCCGATGAGGGTCCGGAAGAACAGCTCAAGGTCCTCGCCGAACTGCAATCGGCCGTAATGGTGCGGCAGGGCCAGGCAGCCCTTGATGTTGTTGGCGACGGCCTCGCAAGCGGCGTTGGAGAGATCGTCCAGGGGGAGGATCGCAACGTGGTTACGGACTCCCACTCTACCGTTTTCGCGTCTATAGCCCAAGAAAGTCGGCGTCTTCATCTTTACCACCTCGCGCTCTTGACATTGTGCACGTGCACGTGTTCGCCGGCTTTGATCCCGCTGATGGCGAGACAGATCGGAACGTTGTACTTGATTACCGGGTCTCCCGGGGAAATGTCGCTCAGGGCGATCTTGTGCCCCAGGGGGATGTCGCTGAGGGCGGTGATCCTAACCGTTTTATTCTCGTCCATCACCCAGCCTTCCACGATCTCGCCGGCCTGGATGTCGCTGACCGCGACGCCGACAGTATCCTGTGCGTGATGCACAAAGAACCTGACTCCGTTATCCACTGTCTTAACTCCCCCTCCTAACTCGGTACTCTGATATGCGGCTGCGTTCCGGCCTCATCAACTAACGCTTCTAAGTCACCCAGTCCAAGCTTGCGTGCCGTTCTCGATGTTATCACCCCCGTCAGCTAATGAATAAGCGTCGCAACGTTGAGCCGGACGGCCAACTCGTTCAATTCGCTTAATAAGGCCGGCTCCATCGGAATACCTTCACGGCTCCGGGACACCGCCGCGGCCCGCCGACGCTCGCCAGGCAGGCGGATAGGCGCGGCACCTTCCGCCGCCGGCACGGCCGTGACTTCGGCTTTCATGCTTTCCATCCGGGATATGTATTCCGACAGAGGCATGAGGCTGGCGATGTCGATGGCGATAAAGAAGTGGCCGACATCGGCCGGCTGCACGCCGTCGTCGTAGATCCAACCTACGCGCGGGCCGTAGCCGGCGCCGCTGAGCACTCCGCACAGGACTTCGACGGCCAGCGCCAAGGCATAGCCCTTTGGTCCGCCGAATGGAAGAACCGCTCCCGCCAAGGCCTCGCGGGGATCAGTGGTGGGCCGGCCGGCGGCGTCGAGAGCCCACCCCGCAGGGATCGGCGTTCCTTCCCGGGCGGCCAGGATGACGTTGCCCCGGGCGGCTTTGGTCAATGACATGTCCACCATAACGGGACTATTCGCGGCGGGGAATCCGAAAGCAACCGGGTTCGTGCCGAAGTACGCCCGCCGGCCGCCCCAGGGGGGAATGCCAGGTGCGGAATTGGAGAAAGCCAGGCCGATCATGTTCCGGGCGACGGCCATCTTGCAGTAGTACGAGGCCGCCCCGAAATGGTTGCTGTGCCGGACCGCCACCACGCCCACACCCGCCTCCGCGGCGAGGGTGATGGCCTGTTCCATGGCGCGCACGGCCACAAGCTGACCGAGGCCGTGGTCGCCGTCCAAGACTGCGGCGGCTGGCGCGGACCGGGCCACTTTGATTTCGGGAACCGGGTTGATCCTTCCATTTTGCAGGCATTTCAAATAAACCGGCAGGCGGCTGACGCCGTGGGTATCGATGCCATCCAGGCTGGCATCCACCAGGACGGTGGCCACCACCCGGGCGTCCGTGGGGGGGACACGGGCTCCAACGAGCAGATCCATGCAAAATTGCCGGAGGTTGGCTGGTGGTACCTTTAGTTCCATATTAAGCACCTTCCACCCGGTATGCTGATACGTGACAAAGTCATGTACATGTAAGACCATGACTAAATTGACAGTTCCAGATGGCTTAGTTATAATAGGTATGTGGTATTACCTTTAGTTAATTGTACAGGGTCATCCCGGAGCCTGTCAATCATTTTTACTTTTAGTTGATGTCAAGATTTTACTTGCATTGGACGCGCCCGGCCAATAGAATGATAACGCCAGGGACTAATAGCTGCTACACGACCGCAGGTCGGGGAGGGTCAGGCTGGATGTTTGAGCGGATCGGTCGTAACGACAGTCTGCATCATGAAGTGGTGGAGTATGTGCGCAAGCTGGTGGAAGGGGGTCGGCTCAAACCTGGAAGCCGACTGCCCACGGAACGGGAGATGTCCGAGAAGTTCGGGGTCAGTCGGACGGTCGTGCGGGACGCGGTCAAGACTCTGAGCGGTCTTGGTTTTGTGGAGGTAAAGCACGGGGTCGGCATTTTTGTCACTCAGCCGGACAGCAAGTTTTTGGCGGAACAGCTTTCCCGTTTGCTTTACCGGCGGGGCGACACTATTTACAGCCTTTTTGAGGTACGGATGCTGCTTGAAACCGCGGCGGCGGCGTGGGCGGCCGAGCGCCGCAACAAGGATGACCTGGAAGTGCTGGCTGAAAACGTGAATGCTCACCTGGCCCTGGTTCAGGCCAACGGTGATCTTGCGGCGCTGGGCGAGATCGACCGGAGCTTTCATCTGTTGGTGGCCAAGGCCACCGGCAACCACATCGTTACCAACCTGATGCGCAGCATGCTGGATCTCTTTGCGGAGAGCAACCAGCGTACCCTGGCCATCGCCGGCCGGGCGCGACAGTCCGCGGAGGAACACGAAGCCGTCTACCGGGCCATCGCAGCGGAGGATGCCGACGGGGCCAGGAAGGCGATGGTGACGCACCTGGACAGCGTGTTGCAATCGCTTGAACAGCAAAAGATCGTGTAGCGGCGTGCCGCCGCTCCGACGGAGGTTGGTGGGGCTCGTTGGCGCAGATCAGAATACCCTACGGAAAGAGTACGCTTGACTGGCGGGCGCCGGACGGCTGGGCCGTGGAAGTGATCCGGCCGGCGGACGTGCCGGGAGTGTCGGACCCCGCCGGGGAAGTGGAGCGAAGCCTGGATAACCCAATCGGGGGCCGGAGGCTGGAAGCTTTCGCGGGAGTCCGGAACGCGGTGGTTGTGATCAGTGACCTGACCAGGCCGGTGCCCCACCGGATCATCCTGCTCCCGCTCATCGCCCGGTTGGAAGGGATGGGGATCAGGCCGGCGGACATCACCCTGCTCGTGGCCACGGGGCTGCACCGGGTGTCCGGGAAGGTGGAGTTTGCCCAACTGGTCGGCGAAGAGCTGGCGGCGCGGGTGAACATCGTCAGTCACAACGCTTTGGATCCGGCGCTGCTCACAGACTGCGGCCGGACCCGCCGGGGGACGCCCGTCAGGCTGAACCGGCACTACATTCGGGCCGACTTCAAGATCCTGACCGGAATGATTGAACCCCACCAGATCGTTGGCTTCAGCGGGGGAGCGAAAGCACTGGCCATCGGGCTTGGGTCCGAGCGACTAATTCAGGCCAACCATTCTCTGCTGGTGGACGAGCGTGCCCGGCCTGGTCGGCTGGAAGGCAATCCGGCCCGGGAAGAGATCGACGAAATAGGCGGGATCGCGGGTGTGGACTTCATCCTGAACGTGGTCCTCAACCGGGAGAAGCAGATCGTCCGAGTCGTGGCCGGGGACTACTTACGGGCCCACCGGGACGGGGTAGTAACCGCCCGCCGGATCTTTCAGGTGCCGGCCCAAGCCGGGGCGAACGTGGTGATTGCCTCTCCCGGGGGCTTCCCCAAGGACCTGAACCTCTATCAGGCCCAGAAGGGGCTGGCCAACGCCGCCCGGGCGGTCCGGGAAAAAGGGTTTATCATCCTGGCGGCCGCCTGCCCCGAAGGAGTCGGGAACGAAAAATTCCTCCGGACGATGGGGGACCGCCGGAGTCCGGCGGAAGTGATCGACTACTTCAAGAACCGGGAATTCGAAATGGGTGTCCACAAGGCGTTCCTCTGGAGCCGTTCCCTGGAAAAGGTGGACACCACCTTCCTCATTTCGGATGGGATCTCCGCCGAGACCGCCGACCGCCTCATGGTTCGGAAAAGGACCGGTTTTAACGAAATTGTAGCCGAAATCAAGGACAGACTGCCGGCCCACCCCAGGGTGGCCGTCCTGCCCCACGCCAACGCAACCATCCCCATGTCCGAGGTCCGGGATTAATCCCGCCGCCTGGCAGCAGTACTAGGCTGTATATGCGTTGAGGTCGAAATCCACAATCTCGCTGATCCGGGCGCAGGCATCGTCCCACCAGGCCGGGGTTCCGCTGCGTCCCCCGGTGGTGTAAATTCTTTCGTCGGTCCACAATATGAAGCTCCAGTTCACACCGCCGATGGCGGAGTCGCGGGCGAAGCGCGGGTCACTGGGATAGTTGTCCCTGGCCAGACGCATGTGTTCCAGCATCCAGGCAAAAAACATCTGCACACGTTCCCGCTCGTCCGGATCGGTGAGGTCGCGGTTCACCACCCATTGACTCCGCTGTTTGTACCGGGGAGCGCACTGTTCGAGTTCTTCAAAACTGGTATAGGTCACCCGCGTTTTTTCAAGGGTGATACTCACCGACATGTAACCGTCCTGCCAGTCACCGATAGCCGCTTCGAATTCCAAGGGTTTCACCCGCCTTCGCGTGCCGTTTCGGGGGCTGGTCGCTGTACGCCTGCGGATTACGCCGGGAACAGTGTCCAGACCAACGGCTCGGCCGACCTTTTCATGTTAGACTTCGGCGGCCGATGTTGTTTACCTCCCATGGATGACTGGTGAAGAGGGGAAAGTGGGAAGGGGCGGGGCCTCCCTGAAGGAAATCAGGTCGTATGCGCGCCGAGATCTACATCCACGATCCCGCTTATCAGGGCACAGGCGTCATCCCACCAGGCTGGGGAGCCGCTCCGCCCACGGGTGCTGTAGATTTCTTCGTCCGTCCACAGGATGAACGCCCAGTTCACACCGGGGATGGCGGAGTCACGTGCAAAACGCGGTTCGCTGGGGTATAGTTCTCTGGCCACCTTCATATTGTCGTATATCCACTCAAAGAACTCCTTCACGCGTTCCCTTTCGTCCTGCCCAGTCAGGTCGCGGACAAGCACCCATTTGCCGTCCTGTTGATACCGGGGAAAACAACTCCGGCGTTTCCTAAAGTTGGTATAAGCAACCCGGGTTTTTTCCAGGGTGATACTCACCGAGATATAGCCATCCTGCCAACTACCGATGGCCGCTTCAAATTCCACGTGGTCGCCCCACCTTCCGGCCGTTTATGACGGCCTGTCACAAACCTGATACATGAGTAGCATTTCCATAACCGGCCTGGAATTACCACGTTCAGGCCGTAGAGTTTAGAATTACATATTCTCCCAGCCAGACAGGTGTGCACGTTTTTTATCTGAAATTTCAGATGAAGAGTGCCGGCGGAGGTTTGCCGGCCGCTGGAGGAAGAAACTGGGGATACAGGTTAATGAATCTAGGATTGGCCGGAATCATTGACGTGGAGACCACCGGGTTCGGCGCCGACAGGCATGAAATCGTGGAGTTGGGCTTGGTCGGGTGGGGGCCGTCTTGAGCCGGCCGGCCCAAAGGATTATTCGGCGATTGGTGGAGAGGAGTCGTGGGAGCGACCGGGGGCCGGATGCACCGGGATGCCTTGAGATTTTATCACTGTGAACAGGCTGCGGCCGAAAATGAACAGCTCATATTCCTTCCGCAATCCGAGTTCGGATATGGCGTAGGAACGCAGGGCCGAATCTTTTCGGACAAGCTCGTTCAGTCTGGCGGCGGTCTTGGATTTATCCGCTTTCCGGGAAAACCGTGAGATCAACTCCTGCACCGCATCGAGTGGACATTCCCGCTCGTGTGTCTTAATGACCTTCACAATCGGATCCCCGGCATTGATGATGTCGGTGCGCCTGATAGTCTCCTTACCGATGACGGACAGAAGCTCGGACGGATCCCAGCACTTCAAGAGGCGGCATTCCAGGAAGCGGTGCTCATAAACGGTACACGAAGAGCTTTGCCGGTCATATAAACAGCATGACCAGTCGTTCCCTTTCCCGCGCACCTTGATCAGTTCCCGGTCCACCGGTCTGACAACATCCTGGACCGGGTCGAACGCCATCTCACCTTTCCTGAGTGTGACCAAGTGCTGGTGACCGACGTAACCGTCCAATAGGATTCCTTTATCTTCGTGGTGAAGGGTCGGACCGCCTTTCAGGCAGCAGGTGCCACACCGGATGCAGCTGTTTCTGTTTTCCAAGAACTCCGGCATGATAATCCTCCGATTTTGTGGTCATGGCCGCCGAAACGGCGCTGTCGTCAGCAAGATTTTATCACATCCTTGGTACACCCGCTAAGCGCGGATACACACAAAGAAAGAAAGCGGTTAAAAGGCCGCAAGTGAACCGGCCGCCACGCAGCCAGGGAAGTCTCACCGTTTAAGGAGAGCGCGGCAAAAACCGGCAGGAGATGTGGTCGGTACACCGAATTTTCCAGTGAAGCCAACCGTACGGAGGGTGGTGCGTATTGAAGATCCGCGGACTGGGTTTTTTATTTGCGCTCTTCCTGATCATCCTCCTGGTCTGGCCGGCAAGTGCCGGCCCGAGAGTGATCGTGGATGGATTCCCACTGGACCTAGATGTTCCGCCGCTTGTGGAACAGGGCGTGACCCTGGTCCCCATGCGCGGGATTTTCGAAGCTTTGGGGGCCGCCGTGGTCTGGGATGACACCACGCAGACCGTCACGGCCGAACGTGCAAGCACGTACATCCGGCTCCAGATCGGTTCCGCGGTCGCTTTCCGGAACGGCACGGCAATCCCGCTGGCCGTGCCGCCCAAAACAGTGAACGGCACAACCATGGTGCCGCTCCGATTTGTCGGGGAGGCTCTGGGGGCGGAGGTCAGCTGGAACCGGTTTACCCGGACCGTGACTGTTGTTTCCGGCGGACCGCCGGTTGGACAGGCGGGGCCGGCTATGCCGAAGCCGGCGGGAGACCTGATTCAGAGGGAGTATGTGTGGGAATACGGGGGAAAACGCTGGTCGTACAAACTGGAGGTCCCGCGGGAAGCGTACGACTATTACACCGGTCTGAAGCGTCCGCCTACAAACGACTATTCGGTGTACGTCACCGACCCGGTTGACAATCCCTTTATTTCGGCGATCACCGCCAAGTTTATGGAAGTCGCTCGGCAGGAAGGGTACTCGCCGAAACAGACCGTCGAGTTCGTCGTGGCCTTCGTGCAGAGCCTTAAATACGTCACCGACGATATCTCAAAGGGATTTGACCAGTACGTCCGGTACCCGCTGGAGACCCTGGTGGATCAGAAGGGCGACTGTGAAGACACGAGCATTCTGCTCGCCTCCATCCTCAGGGAAATGGACTACGGGGTGGTCCTGATTTTGCTGCCGGGTGACCCGGGACACATGGCCGTGGGGGTGAGAGGCGAAAACCTACCCGGGGTGTACTACGAATATGAGGGTGCCCGCTACTACT